>PWZW01000055.1 GCA_003567255.1 Puniceicoccaceae bacterium
CAGGCGATCGAAAAGCTCATTCCCTCGTCCGCCGTGGCAAAGACCTATCAACTGCCGGATACACCGGAGGAGCTGGTCCAACTCGTCGATGGCTGCAGGATTGTGGTGACGGGGAGTTACCATGCTGCGGTATTTGCCTTGGCTCGGGGAATCCCGGTGATCGCCCTCGTTGGGAGCGAATATTATGTAGGGAAATTTACTGGCTTGAAGACGTTTTTCGAGGATTCCGTCGAGCTCGTGGAGCTTCACAACCCTGAACTTTCGAGGGAGCTTTTGTCGAAGGCTCAACTGCTTTGGGATTTTCCAGCACCGACCAAGGACAAAATGCAGGCGGCTTGCTATGCCATCGCCAGCAAGGTTAAATCTGCATACTGTGATTTGTTCAAAAATATTTCCCCGCAATCATGAGCAAGTCGACGGTATCGATCCTCTTACCTGTCCGTAACAATGCTTCTTTTTTGGCTGAGACGATACAATCGCTTACAGCGCAGACATTCACCGATTGGGAGTGCTTGGCCATCGATGATGGCTCGGAAGACGAAAGTGGGCAAATTTTGCGCTCATGGGCTGCAAATGACTCGAGAGTTCGTGTATTGCGTGGGGGTGGAAAGGGCATCGTTGCCGGTTTAAACCTAGCTTTGGCGGAAGCGCAAGGCGAGTGGATTGCCCGCATGGATGGTGATGACATCGCCCATCCCACACGCCTGAAGAAGCAATTAAATTTCATGCAAGCCCATCCGGAAGTGGTGGCTTGTGGCACGCAAGTCCGCTATGTCGATCCCAAAGGTAGGTTAATTTTTCCAACCAACAATCCTGTGCACCATGCGGCCATTTTGGAGCAATTAGAGCGTGGGCTGTCCGGCGCCTTGATTCATCCAGCATTAATGGCTCGCACTCGGATACTCAAGTCGGTCGAGGGTTACCGTGAGGCCTATCGTGATGTAGAAGATTTGGATCTTTACCTTCGCCTGAGTGAACGTGGTAAGTTAGCAAATGTAAATGAATTTTTGCTCGATTATCGCCAGCACCCAAAGAGTGCTAACGTCTTGCGTCGTGAGCGCCAACAGAAACTCCGTTTGCTGGCCTTAAACGATTATCGCGCACGCCATCGCTTGGAGCCGCTAAAAGCCTTGGCCTTTGGGAGGGTGCATTTGCTGACGCGAGCCGATCTATATGCAGACTGGGCCTTAAAAGCCGCCCAGGCAGCACAGATAAAGGTCGCCTATCATTATGCTCTTATGGCTAATTTACGCGAGTTCTGGAATCCACAGCGTTGGCCCTTGTTTTGGCAGGTTTTTTCATTGGGGCGCCGATCCCGTAAATTTAGCGAGACATGACGACTTCCAATCATTGTTTTTTACTGGGAGCGGCAAAAGCCGGAAGTTCGGCTTTATTCAACTGCTTTGGGGGACATCCGCAGATAGCTCGCACCCGACCTAAAGAGACGCGATTCTTCTCAGGAAACGCCTTATCCGTAGCTGCCATCGAAGCATTTGAAAGAAAATTTGTCGGAGGACCGGATGCAAAGGTATTTTTGGAGGCCTCTACTGAGAATTCGCAGTATCCACTCCATCCGCGCAATGCCGAAAATATCCGGCGCTTCTACCCGAAAGCCCTCTATTTGTATATTTTGCGCGATCCTCTTAAGCGCATTGAATCGCACTACAACTACAACCTTCAGAAAGGGTTTAGCGGCTTGAATACGTCAATGCTCTCAGAGGCTTTTATCGTCCCCAGCTTGTATGCGACTCAACTTGAACGCTACCGTCCAGAATTCGAGCAAGAACGCGTCCATCTCATTTCTTACGAGCAATTCAAAAGTGACCCCGCCAAAGTGATTCGTGCGATCTGCCATTTCCTAGAGGTGGAGGCGCTGCCCTTGGAAAGCGAGCTCAGGCAAATCAATCCGACCGGTGACTATACGTTCGCGAACCGACTTGAATATGGTTTGAAAATTGCAGGACTTGGGCGCTTTACCAGCTTGTTCGTCAATCGGTGCACCCGGAAGCTAAGCCCGCTCTCAAAGGTCATTCCTCGCAGTGACGTTTCCGATGCCATGCTGCCGGCCCTTGCCCACCGTTTAGCCAGTGAGCTTCAAATACTGGAAGATATCTATCGCTTTGATACCAGCGAATGGACCTATACGCGTGAAAAACTACAGATTTCATGAATAAAAAAACTTTTAAGCCCGTTGCTTTCTATGGGCATCACAAGTGTGCGACCACCTGGTTGCGTGGCATACTGGGCGAGGTGGGTCAATTAACTAACCGGTCGATGTCGACCTTCGATAATGCCCGCCAGTTTGACCACGACCTCGCAGCGCATCTGATAAACCATCCACTGGGGATCGTCGCCTATACGAATGCGGACATCGATCAAGTGCGGCATTTGCCGCCGATGCCCGGGGTTCATCTGATCCGGGATCCGCGTGATGTCGTTGTGTCAGGCTATTTTTCACATAAAAAGAGCCATCCTACGGACGGTTGGCCTGAACTGATCGAACATCGGCAACGTTTAAACTCCATCGATCAGGAAGAGGGTTTACTTGCCGAGATAGAATTTAGTGGCCCGACGATTGATTTGATGGGTGCGTGGGATTACGCGCAGGCGTCAGTGCTTGAGCTTCGTTATGAAGAGGTGATTCGCGATCCGTATGCCTGGCTACTCAAGGCTGGGTTGCATTGGGGGATTGTCAGTGAATGTGACTTATCGGCGGGTGATGATCTGCGGTCATTGATCAATCGTGTGTTCGCTTCAATTCGCAAGGTCTCGCGGAATCGTCTGAAATGGCAGTGGACCGTACCGGCTGTTCCTGCCGGGACTTTTTTGGACATTGCTTACCGTCACCGGTTTGAACGGATCACAAAAGGGCGTAAGCGGGGGCAAGAAGACACGGGCAGTCATTACCGCAAGGGTGTTGCGGGGGATTGGAAAGCGCATTTTTCCGAAAGGGTTGCCGCGCGTTTCGAAGAACGCTTTCCGGGAATGATTGAGAAGCTCGGCTATGTGCCGACGGCGCTCTAATGCACATCGTTCACGTTACTCCATCGTTTTTTGACGAACGTTCACTGATTGGGGGTGGTGAGCGTTATGTCGATGAACTCGCAAAGGCTCAGGCCAAGATGGCGGGGTGTACGGTGATCATCCTAAGCTTTGCTGAGAAGCGAATGAGGTTCGTTCGTCATGATGTGCGTTACGAAATTTTGCCTTCTTCGCACTTCGGGCAATTCTCCATTCATAACCCTTTTTCATTGCGGCATTTCTTTTTTTTGCGCCGTGCGGACGTTATCCATGTCCATCAATTGTGCACCTTTGTCAGTGACGTTGCTGCATTGGCTGCCAAGGTTTTTCGAGTCCCGCTCGTGGGGATTGATCATGGTGGAGGAGGGGCGTGGGTGTTAAACACGCGCTTGCCGGTCTTTCGATGGTATGATCGGATTTTTGCCCAGTCACGGCAGGCGGTTGATCCATTAAAAAATCATTTTGATGGTAGCATCGAACTGATTCCAGGGGGCGTCGATTTGGAGCGTTTTTGTCCTTCGGAAGATGGTAGTGTCGGGCAAACGGAGATTTTATTTGTCGGGCGGCTCATGCCGCACAAAGGGGTTGATCTCTTAATTCAAAGTTTCAAGAAGCTGGAGCAGCGGGACTGGAAACTACGGATCGTTGGGCGTCCCGCCGATGCTTCATATTTTGAGAAGCTTAAAGCCCTGGCTTCGGGCCATCCCATTTACTTTGAGACAGATCTAGCGGACGATGATGTGGTCAGAGCCTATCAGGGAGCGGGAGTCACCGTTTTGCCATCGGTACGCCATGCCGCAGACGCTCCTGCTCCGGAATTGATGGGATTTACGGTGCTTGAGTCGCAAGCTTGTGGAACGCCGGTTGTCTGTTCAGACTCCGGACCCATGCGAGAATTTGTGAGTGAAGGCAAGACGGGGTGGGTGTTCAAGTCGGGAGATGAATCGTCCTTGACCGCCGCGCTTAACATGGCGGTTCAAGCCTCGCAGAGCGACCGCCACGCTTTGAGTGAGCGTTGCTGCAAGCACGTAAGGCAGTTTTCGTGGGGCACCGTTTCTGAAAAATATCTTTGTGCTTATCGGGATGTGCTCAGGGTTAAGGTGAAGGAGAAGTAAACTAACTGTATGCCGACCGTCACCGTCATCATTTGTACCCACAATCCGCGTCCGGAGCCCCTGCGGCGCACGCTGGATAGTCTGCGCAAGCAGACGCTGCCATCTGCCGAATGGGAATGCTTGCTCGTGGATAATGCCTCTGCCAAGCCTTTGGCGGGGGATGCGCTTCTGCCGGGCCTGTCGAATGGCAAGGTTGTGCTTGAATCGAAGCTGGGCTTAACCCCCGCGCGGGTGCGTGGGTTTAAAGAAAGTTCCGGGCAGCTAATCGTCTATGTGGATGATGATAACGTGTTGGCCCCGGATTTTTTATCGGAGGCTAAAGCGATCTTTGAACAGCGCCCATACATCGGTGCCTTTGGAGGTTCGATTACCCCGGTTTTCGAAGAAACACCGCCGGAATGGACCAAACCCTACTGGTATCTGCTAGCGGTGCGAGAAACGGCTGAGGACCGATGGGGAAATACTCCGGGTCACGCCGAGGCCGAACCGTGTGGTGCGGGACTTTGCGTTCGCCGGGAAGTTGCCGGGCACTACGTGGAGCTCGTCGAGAAGGATCCCATTCGTGCCTTACTGGATCGCCGGGGTGACTCGCTTGC
>PWZW01000132.1 GCA_003567255.1 Puniceicoccaceae bacterium
GGGCAGTTTGGTCCGATCAGTCGAGTCTTGCAATCCGGAGCGTCGAGCCTTCGGCGTACTTCCGCCATGTCCCGAACCGGAATTCCCTCAGTGATGCAAATCACCAGGGGCAACTCTGCGTCTATAGCCTCAAGGATCGAGTCCGCTGCAAATGCCGGAGGGACAAAGATCACCGATACATTGGCCCCTGCCTGCGCAACGGTCTCCGCGACGGTGTTATAGATCGGCACAACCTTCTCGAAGGTTTGGCCCCCTTTGCCCGGGGTGACTCCGGCGACGATATTCGTGCCATAGTCCAAGCATTGTTGAGCGTGGAAAGCACCGGCTTTTCCGGTGATGCCTTGGACCACAACTCGCGTGTCTTTGTTTACTAAAATACTCATTGAATTTAAGGGTTAGTATGCTCCTTGTCCTTAGGCCTTTGCGCTTTCGACTTCCTTTACGATCAGCTTAGCCGCTTCGGCCAGACTATCCGCCGGAATGAGGTTCACCGTACTCTCCCTGAGTATGCGCTTGCCCTCATCCACGTTGGTTCCTTCCAAACGAACCACCAGCGGCACGTCGATTTGAACGTTCTTGGCTGCACTCACCACGCCGCGGGCGATGATGTCGCACTTCATGATGCCGCCAAAAATGTTTACGAGAATCCCTTTAACGTTCGGGTCAGACAAAATGATTTTGAACGCTGCAGTGACTTGTTCCTCCGTTGCACCACCGCCAACGTCGAGGAAGTTTGCCGGATCCCCTCCGTTGGCTTTGATGATGTCCATGGTTGCCATGGCCAAGCCGGCACCGTTGACCAAGCAAGCAATGTTCCCGTCCAGCGCGATGTAGGAGAGGTTGTACTTCGAGGCCTCAATCTCTTTCGGATCCTCTTCATTGAGATCGCGAAGTTCCTGAATCTCGGGGTGAAGAAAGGTGGCGTTGTCATCGAAGCTCACCTTGGCATCCAGTGCCTGAACGTCGCCTTCCTTGGTCGTGATCAAGGGATTAACTTCGACGAGCATGGCGTGCTTATCCCAAAACATCTTGTACAGGCCGCCAAGTAGCTTGGAGAACTGTTTTAATTGGTCTCCACTAAAGCCAAGGCTGAAACCGATGCGGCGTACCTGGTGAGGACGCAGGCCGAGCGCCGGCGAAACCGGTACCCGGATGATCTTTTCCGGAGTTTTTTCAGCAACTGCTTCAATATCCACTCCACCTTCCGTGGAGGCGATGATCACCGCGCCGGCGCTCTCCCGGTCGAGGACGATGGCCAGGTAGTACTCGTGCGCAATCGAGCAGGCCTCAGTAAAATAGAGGGTCTGCACTTTTCGACCTTCCGGCCCGGTTTGGTTGGTGACCAGTGTGTTGCCGAGCATGGCTTCCGCCATTTCCCGTGCTTTAGCTGCGCTATCAACCACTTTTACCCCGCCTTGAAAGCCGGTCGTGAAGGTGCCTTTGCCACGGCCACCCGCATGAATTTGCGATTTGACCACAATGGGCCCGTCGCCAAGTTCATTCAGGGCAGCTTCCATTTCTTCTGCGTTCGTTGCGGCGAAACCCCGGGGTGCCGGAATTCCATACTCACCAAACAGCGCTTTCGCTTGGTATTCGTGTATGTTCATGTTTGCGGTGGTTTATCTAGTAAATGATCCAAAGCCGGAGAGTAAGAGGGAGCTGCCCGTGCGGCGCAAATGAAATCCTTGAAAATTACGCCGCTGCATTCCGCCTGCAAATGGAGCGGTGCCCCACGCAGTAGCTGCTCCGTCCAACCGGATACAGCCCAATTTTCCAAACCGTGAAAAAGCCTCCAAATACCTTAAACAGTCATTCCGCACGGTTCGGATATACGCATCAGCACTTGTTTCAAGTGTTGACTTAGGGTCTGCTCTCGGCGTTAATCCCTTGGCATGGGCAGTCTTTAGCCCCCTGCGTTTTACTGCACAGCGGAATTTTTCGCCGGGATGTACCGCACGGGTTGGATAAGGAACTGCGCAAATAAATAAAACTCACCGACAAACATCCGACATAATTCATGAAAAATCTCTTCAAATCAGCTGGGCTCGCGGCTGCCTTGGGACTCTTGGTATCGACCGCTTCTTCGCTTAATGCAGGGGCGGTGGAAACCATGGGGACTCAGTTGTCCGCAGCACTCACTACGCAAAGTAGCACCGTCTTTTTGCCAAATAACTACTCCTTGCGCCGACCTCCGTCTTTCCGGTCGACCACCGCGATCGAACCGCGCGCTGAGGAGCCCGCACCAGCTCGTGTGGCCGAAATCGGTCGGGTCACCGATACCATCGATGACTATCTCGTTCGCTTGGACAAGTCTGCTCCCGAAATGGTCGGTTTAGACGACCCTTTTGATTACGAGTACACGGTTACCGCAAAGCACAAGCTGCAGAAAGTGATCGTCACCGAAGAAATCCCCGAGGGTGCCGTTTTTGTATCGGCTGATCCCGAGGCGGATGTCGATGGTAACACCGTTACTTGGACACTTTATAACCTTGAAAAAGGTGAAACCCGCGACCTCTCCTTGACGGTCAAAGCGGAAGAAATCGTCGACCTGAGCAACTGCGCGAAGGTGAAGGCTTATGCCGCGGCATGCACCACCACACGCGTTGGTCAGCCCATCCTCGACTTGGTCAAGTCCACTCCGCGCGAACGCGTCTTGCTGGACAGCTCGGTCCAGTGGAACGTCGTGGTTCGCAACACCGGAGACTTCCCTGCCAATAATGTTGTGGTCACGGATATGCTTCCCGAAGGCGTTTCCCATGACAGCGGTAGCAGCGAACTCGTTTACGAAATCGGAACCCTCAACCCAGGTGAAAGCCGGAACATCGAGATCTTCACCACCGCAAGTGCTGTGGGTGAGCACCTCAATACTGCCGAAGTGACTTCCTCCAACGCAGGCTCTGCCAGCGATGACGCTCTCATCGTCGTTGAAGAAGCAGGCCTTGAGGTTGAGAAGACCGGTGAGGAGTTCCAGTTCCTCGGCCGTAACGCTTCGTACACCATCGTCGTTACCAACACCGGACAGGTTGACTTGTCCGATGTGGTTGTCGTTGATTCCGCTCCGGTGCAAACCACAATCCAAAGTGCCCCAGGTGCAATGATCGAAGACAACACCGCAACTTGGCAGATCGCCAACTTGGCTGCGGGTGATTCACGCGAGTTCACCATTACGCTCACTTCCAGAGAGCTGGGAACCCATTGCAACCGTGTATCCGTCTCGGAATCCAACATCGGCCTCCGCGCTAATGATCAGGCTTGCACCGAGTGGCGCGGATACCCCGCCCTGCTTATCGAAGCAATCGACTTGGTCGACCCACTCGGCGTCGGTGAGGAAACTACCTACGTAGTGACCGTAACCAACCAAGGCTCGGCACCAGACTTCAACCTTGCGATCGTTTGTGAGGTTACCGCTGAAATGGAGTTCGTCTCCGCTTCGGGTGCCGCACCAGGAGTCGTTGAGGCCCGCAAGGTCACCTTCGAAAAGGTCGACCGCCTTGATCCGGGTGAGAGCGTTGAGTTCCGTATCATCTCCCGCGCCGTGGAGATCGGAGACGTGCGGTTCCGTGCCGATCTGACTTCTGACCTCCTTCGCCGCCCGGTATCCACCGGTGAAGCGACTCAGGTTTACTAAGTCAACCGACCGTCCGAAAGGACACGCCTAATTTCTGAGGCGCCTGCAAATGCAGGCGCCTCTTTTTTTTACTCGCTCCGGAGGTGATGGCGGGCAAGGCTCCATTCAATGGCCGAGGCACGGTTTACTTTTCTTTCCAGCGACGATGAATACCTGCTCTTGCAGCAGGGCAAAGCTTGGTATGAAAAGAACATCGTTGATGTGGAGGACGACCTTTCCAAAGACATCATAGATGCCCGGGCTGGCAATGTCAGCGAGGTCGAAGCCGTTATCTCCCAATTCACAGCGGCTGCGCAAACGCTGCCCATGTTTGGTGGCCCCAAGGTGGTTTGGTTGCGTGGAGTTACTTTCCTCGGGGATAACCAAACCGGACGTGCCCAAGGGACCCAGGATGCGCTCGACGCTTTGCAGGCTTGTCTCGAGCGTATTGACCCGGAGTCCGTACGCATCCTGATCACCGCAGCTCCAGTGGATCGGAGGCGTACTTTCTACAAGTGGTTAATGAAGCATGGGGCGGGGGAGCATATCGCCGTGGGGAAGGATGCAGGTCCTGCTTTGCTTAAATTGATTCAAGATGAGTGTGCCTCGACCGGGACGAAGATGACCCGCGAGGCCGCCGAGGTGCTCGTCGGGAAGGTGAACGGCCATACCCGTATGGTTGTCGAAGAGGTGCGTAAGCTTATAACTTACGTCGGTAAGAGTGACGAGCCGATCACGGCCGATATGGTCATTTCTCTCGTGCCAAACTATGGGGAAGGAGACTTCTTTGAGGCTACTGAAACGTTCTTCACGTTTAATCTTCAGGCGGCACTCGCCGCTTTGGACCGCCACTTTTTTACCCAAAAAGAAGCGCGTCCCCTGATCGCCAGTTTGCAGGGGCGGACCCGCTTACTCATCCAGATCCGCGCCTTGGTCGATGCCGGAGATATTCGCCTGGGAAGGCAGGGGATGGCCAAGGCAGATCTGGAAAAATCCGCCCAAAGGTACAAAACCTTCTATGGGGAGCGCACAGAAAAAAGTAATCTCAACGTTTTCACACAGCACCCTTTTTATCTCTCCCGCCTTGCCCAGGCGGCAACCAAGACAA
>PWZW01000135.1 GCA_003567255.1 Puniceicoccaceae bacterium
ATGGAGTGGAGAGTTTTTGCGGACACGGGCGGTACGTTTACCGATGTTTTTGGCTATGCTGATGGACTGGACAAACCAAGTAGGGTAAAGGTGCTTTCGAGCGGAGTGCTGCGCTTTTCCGTAGACGAGGTGGAATCGGAGGAATCTGCGTTTTGGGTGCGTTGGGATTTTTTAACGCCAAATCATTTTTTTAAAGACTACACAGTGGTTGAGTGTGGGGGAAACCCATGTGTTTGCTCGATTGTCGACTCGCAGGTGAAAGGTGACCGAGTGCGTTTAAGTGTGGAGCATTTGCCTGAGGAGATACAACGTGGTGACGTTTTATCTGTGTCTGGAGGCGAGGATGCTCCGGTCCTGGGGGCAAGGGTACTTACTGGCACGCTACTGGCTGAAAAACTTCCTATACGCGAGTTTCGTATCGCTACCACGCGGGGGACCAATGCTTTGTTGGAAGAAAAAGGCGCGCGGGTCGCTTTTTTTGTGACGGCCGGATTCCGTGATTTGCTCAAAATAGGAAATCAGCAGAGGCCGGATTTGTTTGCGATGGTTCCTCAACGAGCGGAACCCTTGTACGAGGGTGTTTTCGAAATTTCGGAAAGGCTGGGGCCAGATGGATCGATAGAGCGGATGTTCAATCAAGACGAGGCACGTGCGCAAATTGCCGCTGCGAAGGCGGCGGGATTTGAAGCTGCGGCAATTTCTTTTCTACACGGCTATAAGCAAGCGGCGCATGAGGTGCAAATGGAGACCATGGTTCGAGAGGCTGGGTTTTCCTACGTGGCAAGGGCTTCACAGCTTGCACCCTTTATTAAATGGGTTCCCCGGGCAGGGACAACGGTGGTGGATGCTTACTTGGGTCCAATTATGGAGAGGTATTTGGATTCGGTGGAAAAGGCCTGCGGGCGGGGAGTGCTTCGAGTGATGACAAGTTCCGGGGGCTTGGTAACTCGGAGGAGTTTTTTCCCAAAGGACAGCTTGTTGAGTGGTCCTGCGGGCGGGGTTGTGGGTGTTGAAGCGGTGGGGCGACGCGCGGGGGAAGCTCGACTGATCTCTTTTGATATGGGCGGAACCAGCACCGATGTGGCTCGGATTAGCGGTGGTTTCGACTATACCGCGATGCAGCGGGTGGGACGTGCCGAGGTGTTGGGCGCCGGATTGCGAATCGAAACGGTAGCGGCGGGCGGCGGTTCGGTTTGTCAAGTGGTCCAGGGTGCACCCGTTGTCGGGCCGGAGAGTGCGGGGGCGAGTCCGGGGCCGGCATGCTACGGGGCGGGCGGTCCTTTAACGGTAACGGATGTCAATCTACTGCTGGGACGACTATGTCCGGAGCGATTCAGTTTCGAGCTCAGTGCAAAGGCGTCGGCTGCTGCTTTTGCGTTGGTTAAGGAAGCATTACCACAGGGATCTCACGCGGAAAGTGACGCCGAAGTCCTGGAGGGATTCCTGACACTTGCGGACCAGAGGATGGCCGACGCGATTCGAAAGATTTCTGTAAGAGAAGGGTATGCTGCCGATGGAATGTCGATGGTATCCTTTGGTGGTGCCGGTGGACAACACGCTTGCGCCGTGGCCGAGGCACTTGGTATGAGCCGCATTCTTTCTCCCGCAGATGCGGGATTGCTTAGCGCGTACGGTTTGGGTTGTGCGCAATTACAGTCGATACAGGAGCGTGAGTTCATGGAATCGATGTCAGCTATGGGGTCGGCTGTAGATGATACTTTTGAAGCAATGTTCGCCGCGGCGAAGGCTGAGCTTAAAAAAGATGGGGCTGTAGAGGATTTGGTTGAAGCTGACCAGCGGGTCGTCTTTTTACGCTTCAGTGGTCAAGAAGCCTGTGAGGAAATTGAATACACTGAAGGTGTGGATTTGTCTTCGAAGTTTCTTGAGGCGTACGAAGAAAAATATGGTTACCTTCCGGGTAAGCAGGCGATTGAGGTAGTCCGGTTGCGTGGAGTTTATTCCGCCGGGAAACATGCTTTTGCCGGAGAAACCTTTTCTGCTGAGAAAGACGGTAAATTGATTGCTGAGTCTACGCGGAGACAGCGCTGCTACATTGATGGGAGGTGGCGTGAAATTGATGTTTTTGAGCGAGAGCGCCTTCGGGTCGGGGATCGGATTAAGGGACCCGCACTGGTTTCGGACCCGTATTCGGTGTTGCTCATCGCACCGGGCTGGAGCGGCACGATGGGGAGTGCGGGAACCTTAAGGCTTGATCTGACACAAGGGCAGAGAGAGACGCGGGAAAGTACGTTTTCCGGAGCGAACGAATGGGTGAGGCGTGAGTTAGTTGTCAATCGGATGTCTAGTCTGGTTGAAGAGATGGGGATCCTTCTTGAGCGTACGGCCCTTTCGACGAACATAAAGGAACGGCTTGATTTCAGCTGTGCTTTGTTGGACAGGCAGGGGCATTTGATTGCGAACGCCCCTCATGTGCCGGTACACTTGGGGGCGTTGGGCCTTTGCGTGCGCACGGTTGCTGGGATGCTGGACCTTGAGTCGGGTGACGTGGTTGTGACGAATCATCCTGGCTTTGGTGGTTCGCATCTGCCGGATGTGACGGTAATATCTCCACTTTTCAGGAAAGGGAAACTACTCGGGTATCTGGTAAATCGCGCTCATCATGCGGAATTGGGAGGGATACGTCCCGGGTCCATGCCGCCAAATGCAAAAAATCTGGCAGAGGAGGGGGTTGTGATAACGCCGCAGTATCTTTTTCGGCGTGGTAAATCCTGCCTCGACACGTTTAGCAAGGTATTGACCGAAGGTCCTTACCCGAGCCGTGCGCCGACTGACAATATTGCGGATTTAAACGCCCAATTAGCGGCTAATCGACTCGGTGAAAAAGCATTTTTGCGCATGGTGGATGAAGTGGGTGAGGAAATGGTTTCCGAAAGCATGGAAGCGGTCAAAACGCGGGCGGGTCGTGTTCTGTGGGAGCGCTTGAGCAGATATGTGGGCCAGAAGCTTGAAGCAGATGAAGTTTTGGACGATGGAACGCCTTTAAGGGTGGAGATTCGGATTAATGAGCAGGGTATTGTAGTGGATTTCTCAGGGAGTGGCGCTCAGCATCCTGCGAATCTCAATGCCACACCAGCCATTATAAACAGTGCGGTGATGTACGTGTTCCGCCTTCTCGTTAACGAGACCTTGCCGCTTAACGAAGGGCTCCTTCAAGGAGTGGATATCAGAATTCCTGAGGGTACGCTTTTAAATCCCGTCTTCCCGGTTGACGCAACCGCGTGTCCGCCCGTCGTAGGAGGAAATGTCGAAGTCAGTCAGCGGGTGGTGGATCTGCTTTTAAAAGCATTTGATCTGGTTGCGTGTAGCCAGGGAACGATGAACAATTTCGTGTTTGGAGGAGATGGCCACGGTTCTTATTACGAAACGATGGGAGGGGGTGCTGGTGCGGCTGAAGGTCAGTCGGGAGGTAGTGGCTTGCACACGCACATGACAAACACGGCGATCACTGACGTGGAAATTTTAGAGCGCCGCTATCCTGTGCGAATCACTCAGTTCAGCTTGCGGAAAGGTTCTGGTGGAGTTGGACAATGGTCCGGAGGGGAAGGGTATATCCGCCGCTTTCGTTTCGAGGCGCCGCTCAAAGTTTCATTACTGACGCAGCATCGGGTCCAGCGACCCTACGGGATGCAGGGGGGTGCTGCGGGTGCCCCCGGGAAGCAGTTGCTTTTGCGCAAAGGCACCGCCTCGCCAGAGTCTTTGGGTGGATGGGTTGACTTTGAGGCCTTGCCGGGGGACGAGCTGGAAGTGAGGACCCCGGGAGGGGGTGGATTTGGGGTGCCTGCGAAAAAGGTTCCGGGCGAGGCGGAAGATAAGGTTTAGGAAAAAAATCGTCCGCACCATCGGTGGTCGCTGTGAGCATACTGTGAAAATTTTAAAAAAGTAGACTCGCGAAGACCGTAGGTCTGTGGTTAGTTTTTATGAAATGAAGAAATGGTGCACAGCGTTAATCTCTCTTGTTGGTGTTCTTTGTTTTTTTACCGGATGTGAGACCGTTCCTGGGACAGACCGATCTGCCTTGCGCTTGATGCCGGAGAGCACCTTGGAATCCATGGCGGCAGCGTCGTTCCAACAAATGCAGCAAGAAGTACCGGTCTCTACGAACCGGACTTATAACCAAAAGGTCCGGCGGGTGGGCAACCGCATAGCTGAAGTGGTGCGGCATGAATTGCCCAACACACAGTGGGAGTTCGTCGTTTTCGATGACGATGCGATCAACGCTTTTGCGATGCCGGGCGGTAAGGTTGGTGTTTATACGGGCATGTTCCGGATAGCGAAAACCGACGACGACCTTGCGGTCGTGATGGGGCATGAGATTGCGCATGTGGTCGCTCGCCACGGCAATGAGCGGGTATCCCAGCAGATGTTAGCTGCGGGAATAGGCATGGGCTTGCTTTTAGGCACGCGCAACATGGATCAAACCGATCGTCAGTTAATTATGGCGGCCTATGGGGCAGGATCTTCGGTAGGATTTCTACTGCCCTACAGTCGACATCATGAAAGTGAGGCCGACGAATTGGGGCTGATGTATTCAGCCCGCGCGGGATATAATCCGGAAGCCGCGATTGGGTTTTGGCAAAGGATGGAGGCGGAGAGCCAGCATTCCATACCGGAGTTCTTGTCGACTCACCCTTCCGGAGACACGCGTATTCGCCGCCTGCAAGCCATCATGCCCCAGGCAAGAGC
>PWZW01000060.1 GCA_003567255.1 Puniceicoccaceae bacterium
GATTTGGTTATCCCGATAGATGCACTTTTACTTCCGATCGTGTTAAATTCACGGTGGATCTCCTGACAAATGAAATCCATTTTTCGACCACTCGGTTCGTGGGAAGTG
Source organism: Puniceicoccaceae bacterium (assembly GCA_003567255.1). GTDB lineage: Bacteria > Verrucomicrobiota > Verrucomicrobiia > Opitutales > Coraliomargaritaceae > T3Sed10-183. Next base: position 109 of record PWZW01000060.1, read on the forward strand.
AGGCATTTTTTAAACTGTGCGACGTGGCTTTCCAAACGAGTAATTTCCTCACTGATATCCGAACGGTCTGCAAAAATTGCAACCTCCTTGAGCACCCGATCATCGTTTAGATCGAGGTCTAACTTAAGTTTGGAAAGGCGCTCAACGAGTGCGGTGTGGTGGTTTGCGACGGTACTTTCCGATGCCAATGCGATGTCGCCTCGGATTTTTTCCAAACCGTTTATTCGTTCGGTTAAATCTTTAGCGAGGGCGACCCCCTCGGCCTGACGCATTTCGCAGACACCCTTGAGCGCTGCTTTGAAGGCGGCATTGATCTCGGCTTCGAGTTCCTGCCAGGCAGGAATTCCCTTGCCGGTTTGCACAGTCTTGGCCAATTCCAGGATGAGCTGTGCATCGGGGTTAAAGGGAATGTTCTCGGCGACCGCGAAACCGCGGAGGCTTTCGAGTTGCTGTTTCATTGAGGCGTGGTCGATGGCAAATCCGCTGTCGTCGTCATTTGCGAGTTCTACCTTCACTTGAACTTGAACTCGGCCGCGTTGGATTCGTCCCCCGAGCCATTGGGCGCACTTCGTCTCCAGGCCGTTCCATTCCTTCGGGGATGAGACGGATAGATCAAGACTCTTTCGGTTGACTGTGGTGATCTCTATTTCGACCCGAAGGGCGTGGGTTTTTACCTCTGCGCTTCCACGGCCATAGCCTGTCATACTGGATAGGTGCATAATTTCAAAAAATCTTTAAAAAGTGTACTGGAAAGCTGGCTACGATCAGTTTGCTTTGGAATTTTCCACGCTCGCATCTTCCTCCTCAAGTTCTGCGTAGCGCATGATTTCCTCAATAGTCGTCATACCATTTTTGACGTGCTCCCAGCCGCTTTGCATGAGCGAACGCATGCCTTCCTGAAGGGCTTTTTGCCGGATAAGTCGAGCTGAGGCGCGCTGTACAATAAGTTCGTGAATACCTTCGCTTACTCGGAGAATTTCAAAAAGCCCAATTCTACCGCGAAAGCCGATCCCGTTACAGGCCTCGCAGCCGACGGCCTCTCTGGCGAGGTGAAGGTGGGCCGCCTCAGAAGGATCGATCCGCATCGCTGCAAGGCAAGTTTCACCCATCCCGGGTTCGAGATTTGCGGGCCGTGAGCACTTTGGGCAAAGTTGGCGGACAAGCCGTTGCGCGACGATGAGCTCCACTGAAGAGGCAATGAGAAAGGGCTCAATCTCCATATCGATGAGTCGGGTGAGCGCGCCCGGCGCATCATTGGTGTGGAGGGTACTGAGGACTAAGTGTCCGGTCAGCGATGCCCGGATGGCGATGTCGGCCGTTTCACGGTCGCGGATCTCACCCACCATAATAACGTCTGGATCTTGCCGTAGGATATGGCGAAGAGCTGAAGCGAAGTTGAGCCCGATTTCAGTGCGGACTTGGGTTTGGTTAACCCCGGGGACCTCATACTCGACGGGATCCTCAACTGTAATGATTCGTCTTTCCGGACTGTTGATGGTCCGAATATAAGCGGTGAGTGAGGTTGATTTTCCCGAACCCGTCGGGCCGGTTACGAGAATAATACCGTGGGGAGAGGTGAGGGCCCGGGTGATCTTTTCTTCCTCGTTGGGCCGCAGACCGAGTTCCAGCATGGAAATGGGGGCAGACTTTTGCGAAAGGAGGCGGAGTGAAATGCTCTCGCCATACATGGTGGGAAAAGTGGAAATACGGATGTCCAACTCATTTTTACCGGCCCCGAAAGTGATGCGTCCATCCTGAGGTCGGCGCTTTTCAGAGATATTGAGTTTGGCCATAATTTTCAGCCGTGAAATAATGGCATCCTGAAAGCGAACGAGGTTATCTGGCACGCGGACGGAGACCAGGTTACCATCAATTCGATAGCGAATGCGGAGGGTTTCCCGATGCGGTTCAAAGTGGATATCCGTTGCTCGGTCGACGACCGCCTTTTGAACCACTTCGTTGACGAAGCGAATCACGGCGGCGTCCTCGTCCTCTTCGGTGTCGTCGGAATCCGCCTCCTCCAATTCCATTTCAGATGCTTCGAGGCTACCGGCACCAACTCCAAAGTTCTGTGTAATGGTATTATTCACCTCCTCGGCGAGTGCGAGATACCACTTTGGTCGCAAACCACACACTGCATGGATCCAGCGGTCAGCACGTTCCTCTGGTGGCCAAAGGGTAACTAATGAAATCGTGCCCGGTTCGTCGCTTTTTTCGGGAGTTTCAATAGGCAAGCACTGGTACTCATGAATGAGGCGTAAGGGGATCGACTCGGTAGGTTGCGGGACAAGCTCGAACCCCTCGCAGACGGGTAAGCCGCTTTTCTGAGAGAGGAAATGGAGAAGGTCCCTCGGGGTAAGCTCCTTAACCGTGGCAAGCTTGGCAAACCGTTCTTGATGTGGTAACAACTCAAGCTCAACTCTGGTTTCTTCCGGAATACCTTCGTAAAAACTGGGCGTGAGCGTGGGCATATTTGCGGGTGTACGGGGTTGATTGCGCGTGTGGACCTTTTGGAGGGTGTGAGCACTAATTTCTAGATCAGAACCGTGCCATGACAGATCGAAAAATGCAACGCTCCTTACGCGTTGTGATCCGTCGAAGGAGGCGCGGCTTCAGGCCAGAAAAGATCCCCATAATTAAAGAATATTTCGTCCCCGGGTGCAATGTCTCGCACGGCCTCAAAGCGCGCAGACTTCCAGCGCGTTGAGGTTATCAAAAACGCATTGGGCTCGGTACTATGATTAATGTAGCGGGTATAATTTGCTCTCGGTCCAACGCCATCGATGATGTGTGTATCGGTGATAAACAGCAAATAATCCGAGCCAGCCGAGCGGCCTGCGTTTAACTCATCCGCCGAAAGAATTTCCCCGGTATAATAACCAATTGTATCGCCCACTTTGATAGGGATTTGGGCGAATAGACCTTTACCTGCTCCAGGGATGGTGGACGGCCGTACGCAAAAAGCATCTTCGGTCCATTTTACAGGGGGCATGGATTTACGGGTGGGGAAGGGTACAAAAAAGCCACGATCTCGAAAGGGTTTGAGGACGTGGCGTGTGATCTGGTGGGAGCTGCGGGATTCGAACCCACGACCTCTACCATGTCAAGGTAGCGCTCTAACCAACTGAGCTAAGCCCCCGGCAAACCAGAGAAACGTGGATAGAAGCTTTAGGTAGATCGGTCCGCAAGAAAAAACGGAGAAATTTTTATGCTTGGTCATTTTCCAGGCAGGATGCGCACAGGTTGGGGAGAGGCATAAAAAAAGATCCCCGGCAGCTTGAAGCTGCCGGGGATCTTAAAAAGGCCAAAGGCTTAGTGGGTTAGGCTAGGCTACGGGCGACCTTTGTCACATTTTCAGCAGTGATGCCAAACGCGGCCATGACTTGATCTCCGGGAGCGCTCATTCCGAAATCATCGATACAAACCGTCTTTCCTCCCAGCCCGACATAACGGAACCAGGTGTCTGAAACACCGGCTTCAATGGCCACCCGGCGTGTGCAGGCGGCAGGTAAGATGTTTTCTTTGTACTCGGCACTTTGGCGTTCAAAACGCTCGGCACAGGGCATCGAGACGACCCTTGTGCCTCCGCCGAGTTCCTCTGCTGCCTTCATGGCATGCTGAAGCTCGCTCCCGGTTGCAATGAGGATCCGCTCCAGGGATTCCGTTTCCTTGTGAGCGATGTAAGCACCCTTCAAAACGCCCTCCCTGCGTGCTTGTACCGGGATGCTGTCGAGGGAAGGTACATTTTGGCGGGAAAGGATGAGGGCGGTGGGCCCATCGATCCGAGAGATGGCGGCAACGTAAGCGCCTGCCGTCTCCTCGGCGTCTGCCGGGCGGATGACGTCCAGGTGGGGAATACAGCGAAGCGAGCTCACCGTCTCAACTGGTTGGTGTGTCGGGCCGTCTTCGCCCACGCCGACCGAGTCGTGCGTCCAGATATAAAACACGGGCAAGCCGCTCAAGGCAGCAAGCCGGACTGACGGGCGCATGTAATCCGAGAAAGTGAGGAAGGTTGCACCGGAGGCGCGGTAGATGCCATGATAGGCAAATCCGTTCAAAATGGCTCCCATACCGTGCTCGCGAATACCGTAACGAAGGTTACGTCCGCTATGGTTGGTGGCCGTGAAGTCGCCCATATCCTTGAGATAGTTTTTGGTTGAGCCGTGCAAATCGGCACTCCCGCTAACGACCAGTGGCATGGCTTCGGCGATGGCATTGAGCACCTTTTCCCCGGAACCGCGCGTAGCGGCAGAGCTCTCTCTCGGAAATTCCGGGATCTTGGATATAAGGTCCTCGGGTACGTTGAGTGCGAGACCGTCCGCCAAAAGCTGCGCCTTTTCCGGGTTGGCCGCTTCCCAGGCGGCGAAAGTCGCGGCCCATGCAGCGTGCTTTTCCGCTTGCGCTTTGGCGTGCTCGGCGAAGTAAGCCTCAACTTCGGGGGAAACATAAAAAGTCTCTTCCGGAAGCCCGAGGCTGGCATGTGCTTCAGCGGCAAACTTTGCGCCGCCTTCACCGTGCGCCTTTGCGGTCCCCGCGACTGCTTCGATGCCCTTCCCAATGAGGGTCTTGGCAACGATTAGCTTGGGTTTAC
>PWZW01000051.1 GCA_003567255.1 Puniceicoccaceae bacterium
AACAAGATCACATTGATTTTGTCTCTGGTGCACGTGGTCGTTTAGTGTCTGATAAGGATGCGAGTTACTTTGCTGGGCTTTGGGATGCCGGCCACCTGCGCGTCGATGGGGAAGTGGGAACACCTGGACAGTTTGCCGCGTCAGGCTTAAAGTTAATCTCATTGGGTGATGGGCGCAATGCGCTCGTCCTCGGGGGCAGTTGAGACCCCGCTCAGTTATTCCCATTCCTCTAAGCGGTGACCCTTGTTTCTTCGGGGTTGACCGTTTTTTGGCGGGCGAGAACAGGCTTGGCTGCTGCCATCGGGAGTACTGAACACCTTCGGGCGGATGCAGAAGTGGAGGACCAGCTGGTTTGCCGCGCCTGGCTTGAAGTTGATCTCATAGGGTGACGGCCGCGAGAGCGCCGTCTCAGAGAAGGGTGGCGGTGAACTCAAGGATCACCTTTCCCGCCGGTTCCCATCTCCGCAGCTTCCCGTCAGGAAACCGGTACAAAACATCATTGCTTCGGGTCGTAGTATTTACTGTGCCCTTCAGTCGAACCGAGGTGGTTATGGGAACGTTTCCATTCGGTGTCTTTGGCGCGCTCGTGGGCGAGGGCCTGTTTTCTCTGCATGAAGGCCTCCAGCGCTTCGCTGTTTTCCCTTTCGAGCATTGCTGGAAGCACATAGTCGCCGGTGCGCTCCATCCATGAAACCATTTCCTCACGCAGCTGGTTCGCAATGGTTTGGTAATGAGGATTGTCGATCAGGTTATTCAAGGCGTCAGGATCAACTGTGTAGGCGTAAAGCTCTTCAGGGGTGCGATACTTTAAAAAGTCAAAACGTTCAGCAAAGAGGGCTTTCTGCTCAGCCAGTGTTTGCATGGTTTGCCAGGAACGATACCAGCGAGCTTCCATGGTTGCGATGCGTTCACCATTACTCCATGGATTGAAAATATAAACGAAGTCACGCGTGTAGATCCCCCGGCTTGGCCGCACGGTTGCGTTGGGATTTTCATTTAGCTGCACAAAGACGCGATCCCGGTCAGTTTGCTTTTCTCCCCGGATGAGCGGTACGATACTCCGGCCCTCCAGGGCTTCGGGAACGGGCACCCCAATGATATCCAAAATAGTTGGCATGAAATCGATCGCTGAAATCATGTGGTCAGTATCCAAATAGCCTGGTTCCGCGACGCCTGGCCAAACAACAATCCACGGCGTGCGGACCCCGGCGGGATAAAGCGTCGACTTGGCAAAGGGCATTGAGAGACCGTGGTCGGATAGGAAAATAATGACGGTGTTTTCCTCCAGGCCCTGCTGACGCAAAACATCGAGCACAGCCCCCACACAGTCATCTCCGCGGCGTACCGTACTGTAATAGTCTGCCACCTCCTGGGCAAAAGCAGGATGCCCATGGAGAAATCCGGGCACAGGCACTTCCTCGGAGGTGTAGACGCGGGAGGGGGAGGTTTGGTCCCAAATGTCCGGCTGCTCCCGCATGGTGGGTCCGTTGTAAAACGGTAAATGAGGGTCGACTACGTTGATCGCCGCGTAAAACGGTTTCTCTTTGCTTTGAGCCTGGGTTACCATTGTTTCAAAGGCTCGTGCATACTCTGCGGGAGTACTCGCTCGCTGAGTTGGCAAGGATTCGTGATAGTGCCAGTAGCGATCAAAGTCGTTTGTGGGGGTGGAGTCCGGGACTTTTTGCACAACCCCGGTGAAATACCCAGCCTCGCGTAGATATTCCGGCACGGTGTTGTGAGGAAACAAAACGCTGTAAAAGCCCTGCATACCACTGACGTGAGGGTAGCGCCCGGTGTGCAGCACATTCCGAGAGGGTGTACAGGTGGGCGACTGTATGAAAGCATGGTGAAAACGCACCCCCATAGCTGCGAGTGAATCCATGTGGGGCGTGATGTCGTCGACCGCAGAACCGTAGCTGCCCATGGAATCCCAATTCATGTCGTCCATCGTAATGAAGAGGATATTTGGCTTTTCTGGCGAAGCGAAAGCAAGCGAGGTAAGGAGGAGGGCCGAGAGAGTGAAACCTTTTTGACGCATGGCTGTATTATTCAAAATGGATGAACATTTTCAAGCACATATGTTTAGGATTGATTCACCTTGGGGGCGTAACCAAGGTGTGCAGTCGTCTCCTCCGAAGAGCCACGCCCGCAGTGGAAAATCAAATTTTTCTTTCAATCAGGTCGCTGGACGATGAAAAAGGAAGCTGAAAAGTAAAAGTTAAATTGCCCTTGAAAACCATAAGGCAAGATAGTAAACTAGTTGTTTAAAATAAAACCAAAAACATTACCTCATGAAGTATATAACCCCCACAAAATGCTTTTGCCTATCTGCGTTGCTCGCATTCAGCGTAGCGCCAAACCTAATCGCAGAGGATTCTAGCCCTGAGCGTCCAAACGTGATCTTCGTTCTGGCAGACGATCTTGGCTTCGGTGACTTGGGCTACTCAGGTTCCGAATACGCGGTGACTCCCCACATCGACGCCTTTGCCAGAGAAAATCTCATTTTTACGGACGGTTACGCTGCCTCCCCACACTGCTCGCCAACGCGGGCTTCTGTGGTCACTGGGCAGTATCCAGGCCGACAGCATATTACCGTTTGGATTGGCGGGCGGCATACACCGGAATACGAAGGCATGCGCTTACCTGAGGAGAAAACATTTCTGGATCGCGACAACTACACCGTTGCCCAATATTTCAAGTCTCAGGGATACACGACAGCTCAATTGGGGAAATGGCATCTCGGCAACCGCCATGTCCCGATCCAGGATCACGGGTTTGACCATGTTATTGGTTTTGCACCAGGTGCAGCACCAGGGCCGCCGGATACTTGGTACGCTCCTTACCGAACGATCCGGGGCATGGATGGTCCAGAGGGTGAGTACATCACGGACCGCCTCGGAGACGAAGCAGTCAAATTCATGGAGGAGCACCGGGATGGACCCTTCTTCATGCTGTTGCAGCATTACGCGGTTCATGTGCCTCTGACCGCGCCGGAAGACCTCGTACAAAAGTACGTTGATATGGGTCGGCCACGCGACAGAGGTGAGGAGAACGCCACCTTTCTCGCTATGAAAGAGACCTTGGACCGCAGTTTCGGACGAGTCTTGCAGGCCCTTGAGGATCTTGAGTTGGCGGATAACACCATTGTGGTTTTCACCTCTGACAATGGTGGAGTTACCTACTTCGCAAATAACGGACCACTCCGGGCAGGAAAGAAATTCCTTTACGAGGGTGGGGTGCGGGTTCCTTTGATCATGCGCGTGCCCGGCATGACTCCCCAAGGCGGTACCACTTCGGTTCCCGTTAACACGGTCGATTTTTTCCCCACCTTTGTTGATCTGACCGGTGGAGATATTGATGCGCAACCAACCACCTTTGACGGCGTCAGCCTGCGTCCTGTATTGAGTGGAGAGAACACACTGGACCGTGAGGCGCTTTACTGGCACATGCCTCAAGTCGGAAGAGATTGGGCGGTCATCCCACCGCAAGGTGCGGTGCGGATGGGCCCATGGAAATTGATCCACCACTATGGAGATACCAAGCCAGACGAACTCTACAATCTGGACGATGACATTGGAGAGAGTCGAAACTTGGCTCGCCAGCATCCCGAACGGGTTGCTCAGATGCGAGCGATGCTGAAGCGTCACATCGAAGACACCGACGCCCAACATGTCATGTTTGAGTAGGGTGGCTGGCATTTAACGCTCCCTCAGCTCTTTATGCACCCCGGTTGGCTTTGCTCGACCGGGGTTTTTTATTTCCCCCTCATGCCGCGGCTAAGCACACTGAACCCTTCCCTGGAGTCGTCTTGAGTCTCCTCGCATAGCGACTGTAGGGGTGTTTGCCGAGGTGGATAAAGGCAAGGGTAGCCCTGCGAGTGGCTCAAAGCGTTAGAAGCGCCTTCGGCCCTCTCCGCCATACCTACAAAAATGCTTAGAAGGGATATTATTGCCGCAAATTACATTTTTGCGGGTAGTTCGGAAGATAAACTCGGATAAGGTAAGGCGCAAGGTCAAGAATCCCTGATCTTAGAGCCCTGCTTACCTCTCCGAAAAATGTATCGTTAAGGTGTATCGGCCTTGGGCAAAAGGAGTGCTTAACAGTGAAACGCCCCTTTTCGCGCCCCACAGAAAATTAATTTCGGGTAGAGTAAGCAGCGGCGATAAGAACCCCTAATCTTAGAACCCTGCTTACTCTCCCGAAAAGTCGGGCAAGCATTTTCAAAGTCGAAAAGCCTGCGGTAGTTTAAACCGGCCTTGGGAAAAAGAACGCTTCACCACGAAAAGCCCGTTTGTGCGCCCCATGGAAAACTAATTTCGGGTAGAGTAAGCAGCGGTAATAAGAACCCCTTGATCTTAGGACCCTGCTTACTCTCCCGAAAAGTCAGACAGGATTTGCGAGCAAGTGGTCGAGCAACTCCTGTAGCGGCGTAGTGCAAAGGGCGCAGTGCACATCACCACCGCCATAGTATAGAAAATAGGTTCCGTTAATCACAACGTGGCCACAGGGGAAGCAGACTCCCTTGTAGATGCCTTTGGTTTCGTAGTCTTCAACCGGTTCATAAATTGGATTCGGCGTGCGGTGCGTCACTTTGGTTGGATCCTCGAGATCGAGGAGCAGCGCGCCCAGCCGATACTGTTTGTCGGCGCCAACGCCGTGATAAATTTGCAACCA
>PWZW01000076.1 GCA_003567255.1 Puniceicoccaceae bacterium
ACCCGAAGGGTGAGTTGAGGATACTTTTCGGGGTGCTCCATGGCGTCCAGCAGGGTTTCCTTCTCGAAGACGTTTACGTTAATGTGGTGTCCGGTTTCGGCAAAGTAGCCATCCAGCAAATTCACAAGGTTGTTCACTTGATCTGTTTCGTTCCGGCCAAGGGCCTTGGGAACGATCGAGAAGGTGTAGGAAATGCCGTCCTGCGCATATTGGTAGGGCAGCTTGGCCACGGAGGCCATCGAGGCGACCGCACCTTTTTTATCGCGGCCGTGCATCGGGTTCGCGCCCGGGGCAAAGGGCTCACCGGCTTGACGCCCGTCCGGCGTGGATCCGGTCTTTTTGCCGTAAACCACGTTGGATGTGATGGTGAGCACCGATTGGGTGGGGAAGGCGTTCCGGTAGGTGGGTTGGGCACGGAGCTTTTCCATGAAGCGCTCGACCAATTCAGTGGCAAAGCAGTCAACCCGGTCGTCGTTGTTGCCGTAGGCGGGGTATGCACCCTCGACTTCATAACCCACAGCGAGGCCCGCTTCGTTGCGGAGGACCTTAACTTTGGCGTGCTTCACTGCGGAAAGCGAGTCGGCCGCAACCGAGAGTCCGGCGATGCCACAAGCCATCGTCCGGAAGATGACGCGATCGTGAAGCGCCATCATGATGTGTTCCGGGGAGTACTTGTCATGCATGTAGTGGATAATGTTGAGCGCCTTGACGTAGGTCGAAGCGAGCCAGTCCATGGTTTTGTCGAAGCGCGCCATGAGGTCGTCAAACTCAAGATAGTCCCCGGTGAAGGCTTCGCTCTCTGGAGCGATTTGGTCGCCGCTGAGTTCATCACGTCCGCCGTTGATCGCGTAGAGCATGGCTTTGGCGAGGTTGGCCCGCGCCCCGAAAAATTGCATTTGCTTGCCGATCCGCATGGCGGATACGCAGCAGGCAATGCCGTAGTCGTCTCCCCAGTACGGACGCATCAGGTCGTCGTTTTCGTACTGAATGGCGCTCGTTTCAATCGAAACTTTTGCGCAGAAGTCCTTAAACCCTTTGGGCAGAAGTTCCGACCAGAGGACAGTTAGGTTGGGCTCCGGTGCCGGTCCCAGATTGTAGAGGGTTTGCATCACCCGGAAGCTGCTCTTGGTGACAAGGGGCCGCCCATCGTCGGCCATACCGCCAATGCTTTCCGTTACCCAGGTAGGATCGCCGGAGAAAAGTTCATCGTAATCGGGGGTACGGATGAAGCGCACGATGCGCATCTTCATTACCAAGTGGTCCATGATCTCCTGAATGGCCGACTCGTCGATGGTCCCTTCCGCGAGGTCCCGCTCAAAGTAAATATCGAAGAAGGTCGAAGTGCGCCCGAAGGACATGGCCGCACCGTTTTGATCTTTCACCGCGCCGAGGTAGCCAAAGTAGGTCCACTGGACCGCTTCGCGTCCAGTGCGCGCAGGTTCAGTAATGTCGAAACCGTAGCGTTTCGCCATCTTCGCCAGCGCTTTCAGGGCGCGGATCTGGTCCTGCAGTTCTTCGCGCTCGCGGACCCAGTCCTCACTGAAGGGCATGTCATCGGTGGCCGCGATTTGCTCCTTTTTTTCTTCGATGAGGCGGGTGACTCCGTAGAGCGCTACCCGGCGGTAATCACCAATGATGCGCCCACGTCCGTAGCCGTCGGGCAAACCGGTCACGATACCGGCACTGCGCGCCGCCCGGATGTCCGGGGTGTAGCAGTCAAAGACACCGTCGTTGTGAGTTTTGCGGTGCTTGGCGAAAATATCCGCCGTTTCGGCATCCATTTCCATACCGTGAGAGGAAAGTGCTTTTTGTGCGATCCTTACCCCACCATAAGGCAGGAGTCCGCGCTTCAGCGGTTTTTCGGTTTGTAGGCCGACGATTTGCTCAAGCTCCTGAGCAATGTAGCCGGCATCGTGGGAATCCACCGTGCTGACGACCTTGGTGTCGGCGTCGAGGACGCCGCCAGCATCAATCTCGGCTTGGAGGAGCTTCGAAAGTTTGGCCCACAGCTTTTCGGTACGTTCTGTCGGTCCCAATAAGAATGCACTGTCCCCCTGATAAGGAGTGAAGTTCTTTTGGATGAAGTTGCGCACATCGACGCTCTCGCACCAATTACCCTTGGCGAAAGAACGCCAAGCGTCTGGCGTCTTCACGGCTTGCGCTTCAGCTTGCTTTGCGGCGGGAGGAGTGGGGGTGTCGATGGTTTTCATGATATGAGTTTTACTTAATGACCAGTCTACAAACCGAGAGCTTTAATTGAAAGAAAAATAATATCAAAAAGTCTTAGAATAAGATAAGCTAATGCAAGAAAAGCCAATCAGTTGGCTTCATTTTGCATGGAATTGTCGACTTGTCGGGCCTCGCGACCGCGATTCCGACTCGGCAAATGAGCACCGACTGAAGCGGAGCGGCGAGGCCCGGAAACGCGCTGGCACAATCCAAGAAGCCGGCGCTGCCTGTTTCCCGGGTTTTACGAGCCTCGCGTTTGATGGCTCGACCCATGCCTTGGAATGGCGGCTTGCCATAGGTCAAGTGCCCTGGCGTTGCCTGCTGAGTCGCCCCAATCCATGCAGGGACTCTCAAGTGCTCCCCCAGCAATGACCGCGGCGACGTGATCGGCTTCGTAGGTAAAGAGGCTACGATCGATGGGGATGTTGATCACTTCGGGCGTCCCCCGGTTTGGCGTAAAGATAAGTTGAGTCTGCGTGCCCCCTCCGCGGGGGCCCCACGGTTCGGTTAGGCTGAGGCTGCCTTCTTCGCCGATGACGATGGCTCGCTGAGTCCGCTGAAACCGGGTGCTGCAACTGATCTCGGCGCAGAGTTGCTGGGGGAACTGGAGGATGGCCACCGCGCGTTCGTCAACGCCGGTCGTGCCGCGGTAGCCGGTGGCGAGCAGGTTGCTGGGTTCTGCAAAGGGCTTCCCGCTGACGACACCGGCGACCATTCGCGCAAAGCTCATGGGGTAGCACCCAACGTCGAGAATCGCCCCGCCACCGAGTCGTGGATTGAAGAGGCGATCCTCGGGAATGAAGTCCGCATAAAAAGAAAAGTCGGCATCAATGATCCGGGGCTTTCCGATCAATCCCGCTTGAAGCTTTGCTTTCAAAACAGCGGTCTGGGGATGGCACCGATAGTGGAAGGCCTCCATCAGAAAACGTTTATGCTGCCGGGCGCAGGCGGTCATAAGCTCGACATCCCGCAGGCTCATCCCGAGAGGTTTCTCGCAAAGTACGTGTTTCCCGGCGCGCAAGGCCTCTCGCGTTCGGTCGAGGTGGGTGGTGTGTGGGGTGGCGATATAGACAATGTCCACACGGGGATTCTCCAGCATGGCCGCATAGCTCTCGGCGGGCTCCGGAATTTCTTCAACTGCCGCGAAGGTGCGGGCTTTTGCAGGATCTCGGCTTGCCACCGCAACCGTTTCAGACATGGCCGAACGACTCAGCGCCTTAGCAAAGGTCCGGGCGATTTTCCCCGTACCAAGGATTCCCCAACGCAGCGGCGCGAGGGAAGCAGTTGAGGAAGTGTTGGCGGATCTAAGCATGGCGCGGTGTGCGGCGGAGTTGGTCGACGGCGGCGCGCGACCTCTAGAATTTAACCGATACTCGTGGGAAATTTTGCTAAAACTGATGCCCTTAAGCAAGGTTTGATGGGTTGCTTGGCGAAGGTGCGGATCCAAGGCCAAAGACTTAAGATGTGGGCTCCTGCGCGGCAAACGCACAGAAGCACAGACAGGAATGTCTGTGCCACGGTCCCGGCCTCCGATGATCCGCAGGCTGCTTGAGTCCTACGAGCTCGGGGAAGGGCTGATTCACATCGCTTGCGTGCGCTCTGCGTCGGCTTGAATAATTTGAATCCCGGCGGCTTCGAATTCGCGTAGTCGGTCGGCATCGGCTTGAGCGTCGGTAATCAGTACGTCGATCTGATCGAGCTGGGCGAAAATAAACGGACTCTTGCGGCCAAGCTTGCTCGAGTCGCAAATGACGTAGACGGTCTCCGCCCTTGGAATCAGGCGTTCTTTGAGGACGGCTTGCCCGGGGTTAACTTCGGATGCACCCATGGTCGGGTCCAAGCCATCCACCCCGAGAAAGCATTTTTTGATGACAAACTTCCGCAGGGCATCCTCTGCCATCGCACCGACGTAGGAGCGGGAGCGGGCTTCGTAGTTGCCCCCGGTGCAAATCAAGTCGCAGTCGCTTCGGCCGCCGAGGGCGACAATGATGTGGTGGGCATTGGTTAATAGCGTAACCGGTATCTCCGCCAGGTAGTCGGCCATGGCCAGCGCGGTCGAGCTAGCGTCCAGAAAAATGGTGTCGTTCGGCTCGATCAGTGCGGCGGCTGTCCGTGCGACCGCCCGTTTGGCCTCGCGGTTTACCGTTTGGCGCGCCGGCAGGGGCAGGTCAAAGCGGGCATCGCTCAGCCGGGTTGCCCCACCGTGAACCCGAATGAGCCGTTTGGCCTCGGAGAGTGCCGAAAGGTCTTTGCGGACCGTTTCGTTGGTCACGCCAAAGGCCGCCATCAGGTCGGTCGTTTTGACCGACCCCTCGGCTTCGATCCGGCGCATAATCAATTCCTGGCGATGACTTGGGTGCATGTTAAGTTAGCGGTTTACCTGCTGGGTTGGGAAATACAATAAAATAGTTGGAAAATATTGGAAATGGGATTGAA
>PWZW01000057.1 GCA_003567255.1 Puniceicoccaceae bacterium
CCCATTTTGGGATCAGTCGCCCGACACTCTCTCGCCGCGTTAAGGAGCTGGGCAAGGCAGTCATCAGCATCGGGCACGCACGTGCGACTACGTTGGCCGCCCGCGTTCAGGATTTTTCCAACACGCCCCTCTATCGTATCCTCGAAAACGGCCGAGTGGAGCGCATCGGGCAGTTGACCGCCATCGCCGAGGGCGAACGCACTCCATGGCTGCTGGACCCTGACAACGCACCCAAGGCACTCTTTGACGGCGAATTCAAAGAAGGCCTCTACCCCGGCTGGCCTTGGTTCCTGGAAGATCTTCGCCCCACTGGCTTTCTGGGGCGTGCCTTTGCCAAGCACATGGCTACACGCTTTCGAGTCGATGAAAACCCTGAGAAATGGAGTGACTTAGAACTGCTTCAAATTCTGGTCAGTTACGGATACAACCTACACGGCAATTGGATCCTAGGCGACGGTCACGCACTCGATAAATTTCAACAGGGTCGGATAAAAATCGCGGACGGTTTATATCGAGACGTCACCCCGGAAGTCTATTATGATTTTGCGGAATCCGCTCTCAAGGAAGGCGAAGCATACGGCTCCTCGGCCGGAGGCGAGCAACCCAAGTTTACGGCAATGGTTTGCGACGAGCCCGATGACAGACCGCGCGCGGTCATCGTCAAGTTCAGCCCTCCCCTCGACACCACCTCCGGCCAACGCTGGGCCGATCTCCTCTACGCCGAGCACATTGCCAACCAAGTGCTCCGCGAAGCTGGAATCGAGACCGCACGAACCCGCACCTTTCATTTCAAAGACCGCGTTTTCCTGGAGTCCGAACGCTTTGATCGTGTGGGTGCCACCGGTCGGCTAGGCCTGGTCTCCCTACGTGCGCTCGACGCCGCGCACCTCGGCATGGGCCAAGGCAGCTGGGCCAAGGCCGCCCGTCGACTACAGACCGATAAGTGGATCACAGCCGAGGACGGCCAACGCATGACACAGCTTCATTGCTTTGGCGAACTGATCGCCAATACCGACATGCACTGGGGCAACCTCAGCTTCTTCCTCCCCGAGCGCAGTCCCTTCCCGCTGGCACCGATTTACGACATGCTCCCCATGCGCTTCCGGCCTAGTAGCACCGGAGAAGTCCTTGAGCGCGAGTTCAAGCCCACACTCCCCAAGCCGGAAGACCAGACCGCCTGGCTGCAGATGTATCCCCACGCCCAGACCTACTGGCAGCGCATCACCGAGCACTCGGAGATCACTGCTCCATTCAAGCAAATCGCAGCGCAAGCCATCACAGCGCTCAAACACATTCATACCATCGCCGACGAATATTAGGGGACGATATCAAAACGTAGGGTTTTTGTTCACAAAACGCCGCGTCAGCATGGCCGGAGTGTCCGGACCCGCGATAAACGCTCCGATTACCAGCAACCTGGCAGCGCCCTTTCAAGCAAACTAGCTCCCCTCCTGTGTCGCGCAGCGAGATAGGAGCGGGACAGCTTCGACGCCATCGGCGAGAAGCTGGGGTGGTTCCCCCAGTGGAGTGGCTTACCTGTCCGGCCGCTCAGCGAACGCGCACCCCCCCGGAACCACCCCAGCTCCATGCCGCATATTTGAATCGCCAGATGCATGTTCACACCTGCCAGAAACCGCTCCTCACCCTAACCCAGGAAGGTGCCGCCGAATTTCTATGGTCTAAATTGCTGGAGCCTCTACAACGCTAGCACCGGAGTTATTTCGACGAATAGGCCGTTCCATATCCATAATCTTTGCTTGAAGACTACTGAAATTTTATTCCCCGTTTGTGGACGGTACCACATTCATGTTCAGCACCCTCAGCACAGGCATATACACAATCCTGGATGCTGCCCGCATCTTGGGTTTGCCGTTGTCCAGGCTCCGCCGCTGGTTGAAGGGCAGCGAGGCGGGCATGGTTGAAGATGCCCCCGCTCGCTACGGGATGACGGCGCTTGGCATCGAGGGAAAAGGGCGCGAAAAGCACATGGATTTCCTTAGCCTGATCGAGCTCTACACGATCATGCGGCTTCGCGAACTAGGCCTTAGCTTCAACACCATCCGTCGGGCGCGAGAGGATCTGGCAGCCCGCATCGGTGTTGCCCACCCTTTTGCGACCCAATCCCTGTTCGTCGATGGAGCCAAGGTGCTGACTGAAAACGACAGCCTGCACTATGAACTCGGCACGAATGGTCAGATCGCCATCTGCAAAGTGCTCGAACCGTTCTGGCGCAAGGTCGATTTTGAAACCAGCACACAAATGGCTGAATGCTTCCATCCACAAGGCCGCGATCGACATGTGGTGGTCGACCCCCGTCGCTCCTTTGGCCGCCCCGTCGTTTCCGATACCTCCATCACGACCGAAGCGCTCGCCTCGCTCTATCGGGGAGGCGAAAGCGTCGAAGGCTTGACCCAGCAATTCAGACTCAACAAGTCCGAGATTCAGGATGTCCTCGAGTTCGAGGGGTGCATTGCGGCATGAAGATCTACTTCGACGAGAATTTTTCACCACGGCTCGTCGAAGGGAAAAAAAGAGGTCGAACGCAAAAGATAAATATTTAAACCATGTCCCACGAACTGATCTTCTACAAGACCCCGACCGGGGAACAGCGCATCGAGGTCGTCTACCAGGATGAGAACTTCTGGATGACAGGGGCATTGGACTCCGACTCAATTCTTGCCAAAATGGAAATCGTTCGCCCACTGCGGAGAGTAGAAGCGGCATCTTGCCGCTTTCATAACTTCCAATCAACCAAGCGGCGGGACGCTGCTTCTACCTTATGACCGACAACTCAGCATCCATCGTCTCCAAAGCCTGGAACTACGCCCACGTCCTCAAGAATGCGGGGGTTGGTTACGGAAAAAATAGAGAACGCAGACATTTATAAGTGGCCAAATCTCGTTTTTTTTGACCACATTTGGCCACTTATAGGATATGTCAATCATCGGAAGAAAAGAGCATCTCAAGGAATTAGACCGTCTCCTCGAAAGCAATGACGCGGAGTTTTTGGCGCTCTATGGTCGGCGGCGTGTCGGCAAAACTTTTTTAATCGAACAGCATTTCGGAAAGCAGCTCTGCTTCCAATTGACGGGGATCCGAGATGGTCTACTGAAAGAACAACTGGCCAACTTTCATACCGAAATCAGTAAACGCAGTCAGAAGCAGCGCGACTGCCCAAGCTCTTGGCAAGAAGCATTTCAACAGCTGGCAGACCACTTGAGAACGCTAAGGGGCAAAGGCAAGCGGGTTATATTTCTTGATGAGCTTCCCTGGTTAGCCAGTGCGCGATCGCGCTTCCTTCCTGCTCTGGATCATTTCTGGAATACCTATTTGAGAAAAGATCCCCGCTTTATCCTCGTCATCTGCGGCTCCGCAGCCTCGTGGATGATCGCCAAAGTGATCGATCATAAAGGCGGGCTGCATAATCGGATCACCGCACGCATGAAACTTGATCCGTTCACCCTCACTGAGAGTGGGCAGTTTCTAAAATCGCGCGGAGTCAAACTCACCCAATACGACCAGATCACACTTGCCATGGTAATGGGCGGGATCGCTCACTATCTCAAAGAAGCTCAACCCGGGCAATCGGCTGCGCAAATCATTGACCGCGCTTGCTTTACTAAAACAGGTCTTTTACGAGATGAGTTTGATCGGCTCTACGCATCACTCTTTGAGAACTCCGACCGCCATGTCGAAATCGTCCGCGAACTGGCAAAGCATCCGCAAGGTCTAACCCGACCTGCACTCACTAAAATCTATACCACTGGTGGGCGACTGTCACAGACATTAAGAGAACTCGAAGAAGCAGGCTTCATTAGTATCCACGAACAATTTGATAAGAAGAGTAAAGATACCATCTACCGCGTAGCGGATGAATATTCCTTATTCTACATAAAATGGATTGAAAACAAAAGAAGCACAGGTGCGGGTGGCTTCCTAGGCAAATTCAATACCGCCCCCTGGCGAGCATGGAGTGGCTATGCATTGGAATCACTCGCATATAAACATACCCCACAGATCAAATCCACCCTCGGTATCGCTCAGGTAGATACCCATGCCTGCAGTTGGATCCATCGCCCCAACAAAACTTTCCCCAAAGGTGCACAAATCGACCTATTGTTGGATCGTGCTGATCGATCCATCAACCTCATCGAGATTAAGTTTTCCGAAGGCCCATTCACCATCAATAAAGCTTACGCCGAGGAACTGCGTCGCAAAGTGCAGGTTTTCAAGGATGTCACGGGAACAAAGAAGAACGTATTCCTTACCTTTCTCACGACACATGGTTTAACCGACAACGCCTATGCCAAGGAGCTCGTCGATATTTCCATCACCACGGAATGCTTTTTCAAATGAACTCTATAAGTGGCCAAAAGTGCTAGGAAAAGAGCACTTTTGGCCACTTATAAAAAACAAAGTCTCTTAATTTATGTCCGACAACTCCTCCTCCATCGTCTCCAAAGTCTGGAACGACGCCCACGTCCTTAAAAACGCAGGCGTCGGTTGCGGGCCCGCGGACGCGGGATCAAGCAGATCACCTATCTGCAATTTGACTCCGACCTTCGGTCTGCGGGCTTCGCCCAAACCGGTGGTTTGCCCATCTCTGCTTCACTTCGTCTCAAGCTCGCTGAGGAGATGACCGA
>PWZW01000032.1 GCA_003567255.1 Puniceicoccaceae bacterium
CACGCTCACTTTTAACTTGAGCACCGTTCCTAAAATCCAAAGCCTCTCCGGTCTATCATGCTTGCGATCAGAGAACTCACA
The DNA here is from genome assembly GCA_003567255.1 of Puniceicoccaceae bacterium. Classification (GTDB taxonomy): domain Bacteria; phylum Verrucomicrobiota; class Verrucomicrobiia; order Opitutales; family Coraliomargaritaceae; genus T3Sed10-183. The sequence continues at coordinate 82 of PWZW01000032.1, forward strand.
CTAAGCTTCGGAAAACAAACTTTGTTCAACGAAATTTCGGGGACCATTCAATCCACCGACCGAATCGGCCTCATTGGCGCTAACGGCACCGGTAAATCCACCCTGTTTAATGTCCTCATGGGTACCCAGGAAGTTGATTCGGGGCACATCGAAAAGCCGGATTACTTCACCGTGGGCTTCCTCCCGCAAGATGGCATCGCCGTTAAGGGCAAGACCCTTTATGAAGAGGTGGAAACCGCCTTCGGAGATGTCCTCACGCTTCAAAAGAAAGTCGATGAGGCAACCGAGCGGATGTACGAAATGGATACAGACAGCGAGGAATATTACGACATCATCGACCAAATCGGCGCATGGGAAGAACAGCTCGAATACTTCGAACCCCAAAAGATGCAATCCCGCATCGAACGCATCCTCTTGGGGCTCGGCTTTTCAAGAGACGATTTTAAACGCGACACGGGAGAGTTCTCCGGGGGCTGGCAAATGCGTATCGCCCTTTCCAAACTTCTCTTGCAAACCCCTTCACTTCTCCTTTTAGACGAGCCTACCAATCACCTGGATATTACTTCCCAATATTGGTTGGAAAACTATTTACAACAATACAAAGGCGCCATCCTCGTAATCTCTCACGATAAGGCTTTCCTCAACACCGTAACCACCCGGACCTTCGAACTGAAGCATGGCGACCTCCGGTCATATAAAGGAAACTACGACAGCTACCTTAAACAAAGCGCCGAGCGCCTCGCCACACAGCGCCGAGCCTACGAGAATCAGAAAAAGGAAATCGACCGCCAAAAGGAATTTATCAATCGATTTCGCTCGAATCAGAAAAAAGCCAGTATGGTTCAAAGCCGCATCAAAGCACTCGACAAGGTTGAACGCATTGAGGTTGAGCGAGAAGAGAAGAAAATATTTTTCCGCTTCCCACCTCCCCCCCCAGCCAGCGTTAAAGTGATCACCCTCGAAGGTATTGATAAGGCTTATGGCCCGATCACTGTCTTTAAAGGCCTCGATCTCCGCATCGACAAGGGCGATCGCATCGCCATCGTTGGAGTCAATGGTGCCGGTAAATCCACCTTGGCCAGGATCATCGCCGGCGTTGAACCACCAGATGCCGGCACCCGCGAACCTGGGATTAACACCGTTATGGCCTATTTTGCTCAGCAGCAAGCCGAGGAATTGGACCCCACTAAGACCGTAATGGCCGAGGTGGAGGAAGCCGCCGAAGGCAACCCAGACGCCAATCCTCGCGGTGCCCTGGGTGCACTCCTGTTTAGCGGAGACTCCGTTTTCAAAGAGACGCGCGTCCTTTCCGGAGGTGAACGCAACCGCGTTGCCCTAGCCAAAATGCTCATGAAACCCGCGAATTGCATTATCCTCGACGAACCAACCAATCATCTCGATATCAAAAGCAAAGAGGTGCTGCAGGATGCAATCCTCGATTTCGACGGCACCGTCCTCTTAGTTAGCCACGACCGTGATTTCCTTGACCCGGTTGTAAATAAAGTTCTCGAGGTGAGCCCCGGCAGTACCCGTATGCTTACCTGTAATGTAAGCGAGTACATGGAACGCGTCGCCGCAGCCAACGCGGAAAACTAAGATTCACTGCCCGGAACAGAAAGTTCCAAACGGTCACACAGACCAATCATGTCCTCAAATAAGGGTGCCTCAAACTGACGCTCACCCTCCGGAAAGTGAAAACACAGTGCAGCGCAGTGCAGCGCCTGCCGTTCCAACTCAAGACGATCCGCGTGCTCAACTGTCCACCCCTCCTCAATAAAGCGCAAGTACAAGCCCTCGTCCCTTCCATAGAGTTTATCACCAACCACTGAGTGTCCCATGGCTTGTGCATGCACGCGAATCTGATGTTTGCGACCCGTCACAGGATTGACCTCAACCAAAGTGTGCGCGGTTCCCACAGTTAGGGGACGAAAATGTGTGACTGCCGCCTGCCCACCCCCCTTTGGGGGATAAGTCCGCTGCTTAACATGCACAAAACTCGCGCGATCTTGCCCGATGGGTAAGTCCATTTCCCGAGCTTCCTCCAATCGCCCATCCAGCACGGCCAAATAGCTTTTGCTCACCTCTCGCGCCTGAATAGCCATCTGATAGCGCCTCGCGGCCGCACGGTGCTTAGCAAATAAAACAAGACCACTCGTCTCACGGTCTAACCGACTGATTAAGTGTAGGCGTTCCAGACCCAAATACTCCCGCACTGCTCCCACCAGGCTAGAGGCAGGACCATTTTTTGAAGGATGACAAACCAACCATCCCGGCTTGTTCACCACCAAAACGTCGTTGTCTTCGCAAATAATCCAGTCCTTGAGTTCGTTCCGCTCAACCAAAGGTGCCTCTTTCCCCCAGAGTATGCGTTCTGTCTCGCTCATTTTACTTTACTCACCTGCGATCTGAGTTTTCTGAGGATTGGAGCGGATAGACGAGTGATCAAAACGCGTGGCAGTTTCCCCGCCACAAAACTAAGGAACTTATTCGACCAACCCGTCACAACAAGTGCCCGTCCCTTGGAGAGTGCTTCGATAGTTTCCTCCGCAACCGCCTCTGCGGTCTGCCCAAAACCAGTGACCCTAGCATCTCCAAACCCCGCATTGCGGAAAAAATGGGTCGCGGTCGGCCCCGGACACACCGCCAAAGTTTTTACCCCACTCCCCCTTAAATCCTCCCCTAAAGCTAAAGTCCAATTCAGCACAAACGCTTTAGTTGCCCCATAAGTGGCCAAAATTGGCGTTGGCTGAAAGGCCGCTGTAGAAGCAATGTTCACCACCACTCCACCTGACCTTACCAACATTGGGATAAAGCGTCCGGTCAGCTCAACCATCGCACGCACGTTCAAATCAATCATTTTCAATTGCCTTTCAGTCTCCAGCTCCTGAAAGACCCCGTAATCACCAAATCCACTGTTGTTGATGAGAACAATCTGTCCGTCACCACCTGTTTTTGAAATCACCTCTGCAACCGATGATGTAACCTCTTGAAGCGCGGTTCCATCGGTCAAATCGCAAGCAAAATGTCGATCATAATTCCCACTAAAATCAGCCGGAGCCGACCGAGAAAGGTTGCAAATCAAGACATCCGGATCTAGGCTTCGTATTGTCTTGATTAACGCTGTCCCAATGCCAGATGACCCCCCCGTAATGATGATTGCGGAACAGGATTTTATGAAGTCCTTGGGCTTTGGCATTTTTTGTGTGCGGATGAGTCGTGTGATCAAAACAGTTCAGAGTTAGAAACCCTACAACCAAAAAAAGAAAAATGAAACAGCATGATGTGATTATCTCAGGCCTGCACCTCGAACTTACCGATGCGATGAAGTCCATCGTCCACGAAAAGGTTGAGAAACTATTTCAACACGAGGACCGTATCATACGACTCCGCGTCGAGCTTGAGTATAACCAAAACGTCACTCGCGAAGAGGAGTTCATCGCCAAAGGCCATATCGAAATTAATGGTGCCCCTATAGTTATATCGGTGGCAACTGACGACCTTTACAAATCCATCGACCTTCTGATCGATAAACTCGACCGTAAACTGCGTCGGCGTTCTCGGCTCGAAAAGGTCAAGCGTAAGCATACCCATCAAATCGACCTTCCCGCAGACATTCCCAAAGCGAGTTAATCGTCGGCTTTAACTCCCCCCTCAAGCCCAGCCTTAACGGCTGGGCTTGATTTTTTGGCAAACTATGGTCATTGCCTAAATTTATGTCAGTGCAAGCATACCACATCCTACATCTCCTCGGAATCATCATGCTTTTCATGGGTTATGGCGGCCTCCTCGCGAACGCTATGAACAGTGGAAGCTCCAAAAAAGTCCGTATCCTAGGCTCGGCGACTAGCGGCATCGGTCTATTACTCATGCTTGTCGCTGGCTTCGGGCTCATCGCTCGACTTTACGGAAATGAGTTCCAAACCTGGATGTGGATTAAGTTCGGCATTTGGGTTATCCTTGGAGGATTGATTATTTTGATTAAGCGTAAACCCAGCTTCGCCATCCCGCTCTGGTTCCTCACCCTGCTATTGGGGCTCATCTCCATACTCGCGGTTTATCTTCGTCCCTTCGCCTAAGAAAAAAACGCTTGCATTCAAACTGGCATCCGGCACCTTCTCCTCTTTTCCACTTTTAACAAGATCAGTCATGGCACGTATTTGCGCAATCACAGGAAAACGCCCCGTAAAAGGTGGCCGCATCATTCGAAAAGGTCTCACCAAAAAGAGCGGTGGGATTGGTACTAGCTTGGTCAAAGTGACAAAACGTCGCTTCCGTCCAAACGTGCAACGCGTCCGCGTCAAACTTCCCTCAGGGGAGATCAAACGCATGTGGGTCAGCGTAAAAGCACTCAAAGCAGGCAAAGTAACGAAAGCCTAATTCTCAAGCCCCGCCCCGCGGGGCTTTTTTATGTCTGTTTATTGCTTGCATTAATATAGCCTGGCTATATTTTTGGTGTTTATGAAGCGTAGTCGAATGAATATAGGTGGTGGTTTGTTTCATTGCATTTCCCGGACGGTGGGTGGGGAGGCTTTGTTGGGGGATGCGGAAAA
>PWZW01000158.1 GCA_003567255.1 Puniceicoccaceae bacterium
GAGGCACCGGGCGGGGAGGCCGCCGCGAAGAAGTTGAGCGCGCAGAACTGTACCTGCAAGGGCACACGGGCCCGGTGCGTTTTCGAAATGTGTGGCTGGTCGCGGATAAATACGATCCGCCCGGTAGCGCGGTACTTGAACCTTGAGGGCGTGTTCGCCTTTTCTCTTCACTACCTAAAAGAAGGGGGCGCGGTTGAAGCAGTTTTGAGTGAAGCATTAGGCGCATAAAGTGAGCGCTTGGACGACAGTATTTAAAGTCGAAAACGGTGAATCCTCAGCAATTATCGTGTAATGTGTAGAGTTATTTAAGCCAGAAAGTTTGCCACCAAAGTTTTGAGGCAGGCTTTCCGCCTGCGGATTTTCTTTTTGCCATCCGACCCAGCGCGTTGCGCTGGGCTAGGGTGCATAAGGCCGTTGGCCTTAAACGCTCCTGACGCCAACGGCGTCGCTCAACATAGCTCAAGGCAGACGCCCTGGATACCCTGCCCTATCCAAGCCGTTGCAGGCTGAAGGCCTGCGTCAATCTTCGACGGCCAGGCCAGCAGGTGCGCTCCGTGTATCCGTCCTTCCTGCGATACGTTCGCCATAGATGGTAAGCCTGAACCATGGCCTCGCTTCCCAGAAGCCGGCAGCCGATCCTTGGTTTAGCAACTCGGCTTAGCGCAGGTTCGTTTTAATTAGTCGCCTGTCCCTCGGAGCGGGGTTCGTTTTCGTGCGAAAGGAACCTTGGACAGTGCCAAGCGCTTGGCAGCAGGCTGCCGCAGTCCAAAGACGGCTCCACCTTCGGGTAACAGGTTTGCAACAATTAGAACAGCATATGCTTTGAAAGATCCAACGGGGATTGCAGACGAACCAAAAGGAGTGACCTGCCGGTGGGCGGGATCGGTGCGGAGTGAGCGGCTTGACTGGCCAAGTGTTTTGGTTTGCTCAAGCAGGACGAGGCGAGTCGTGTATTTGCTGGTAGCCTTTACTTTTCGAAGTGTCGAGTGGAGTTCGTAAAGGTCGAATCTGAGGGACTTTTGCGCGACCAGCGTATTGATCGTCCCAGCGGCGACGTGCTTGTTTGAAGCGTCAAAGCAATCGAGAGCAATGCGGGCGCGATCAAAATTTTTGGGCTGGCTTTACGGATCGTCTTGAAATTTCGCTCCGCGGGATTCGTCGCTTGCGCTATTTCTAATGAAATGCATAAACAAAGTTAATCGGCCTGCCGGTTGCTCAAACTATAACTCACTCACACGCAAATACACTCAAATTAATTATGGCAGATAACAGCTTCCTTTCCCCGTTTTTGGAAAAACTGGGCTCCTTCGTACCGAATGTCATTGCTGCAGTCATCGTCCTCATTCTTGGCGTTTTGTTGGCCAGTGTCGTTCGCAAAGCCGTCGTCTATCTTCTGAAGAAACTAGGTTTGGATGAACGGATCAACCGGGATCGTGAGACCCCGCTTCACTTCGAGGCTCCCATAGCCACTTTTGTTTACTACCTCGCGCTGCTCTACGTGCTACTGCTCGTGCTCAGTATTTTGGGGGTCGAGGGTGTCCTCGTGCCGCTGCAAAATATGTTTGAGCAGTTTGTCAGCTATTTGCCAAACCTCGTCGCCGCTGGTGTGATTGGTTTTGCCGGGTATATCATCGCCAAGACGGTATCGGTGATCGTCGGAGCGGCCGCCAAGGGTGCAGACGTGCTTTCCGAAAAAATCGGCCTCGCAAAGCAGGTAAGTCTCGCGCGGCTTGCCCAGCAGTTGGTCTTCCTCTTCATCTTTATTCCTATTTTGATCGTCGCCTTGGATGCGCTGCAGATGCGGGCGATTTCAGCGCCGGCCACGGAGATGTTGAATGATTTGATGGGCGCGATTCCAAACATTCTTGGAGCCGCCATCATTCTGGCAGTTTTCTTCATCGCGGGGAAGTTTGTGGTCTCCATCCTGGTTGACCTGTTGAAGAACCTCGGAGCGGATACCCTGCCCACTAAGCTCGGGCTGGAACCAGTGGTGGGCGATGGCTTTTCGCTCTCCAAACTCACCGGTACGGTTGTCTTCTTCTTTATCATGTTCACTGCCGTGATTTCCGCCTTGGAAAAGGTGCAAATGCTGGGTATCGCCGCAGTGCTCAGTAATTTGCTGATCCTTGCCGGTCAAATCGTGCTGGGGCTGGTCATCCTCGCGGTCGGCAACTTTATTGCCAACCTGGCCCACAAACTACTCAGCCGTTCGAGCGAGCACCAATTCCTGCCAACGGTCGCCCGTTACGCCATCCTCGCCCTTGTCTTCGCGATTGGGCTGAATGCCATGGGAATCGCGGACACGGTCGTCAACCTCGCCTTTGGTCTTTCCCTGGGTGCCATTGCGGTGGCGGTAGCCCTCTCCTTCGGTCTGGGTGGTCGCGAGGCGGCGGGTAAACACATGGAATATATGCTGAGCAAGTTCCGCAAGGGCGAGTAGATCCTCGTTCAGCTAAGTGATTTTCAAGGCCCGAAGTTCGCCCGAACTTCGGGCCTTTTCCTTTAAGCGGGGTACCGGGTCATTAGCTTGCGGTGCTGGCGGCGGTATAGAAAATGGCAGAGGCGATGGGCACCCACCTTCGTGAGGAGGGCGCAGGGGAGGATGGTCTGCCAATAAATTACGAGGAGTTGCTTCCGCGCGGAGGAGCCTTGTCGAAGCTTAGCCAGCAGTGCCGGTGCTTCCGCGTAGTAACTCTGAATATCCTTCGGCCCGCCGGGGAGTGAGGGAAGGACCTTGTCCCTGAAACGGCGGAGGGTTTGCAACTCCCAGCAGTCGTCACGCAGGCCGACCGCACCGCAGGCGGCGGTGGTCAGGTAGCAGGGCTCCTCGATTTCTCGGCCGCGGCCTTCGCGCAGATCTTCAATCGCCTCCTGAAGAAGCCTTCCCGAGCGAAAGAGTCCGTCGTGGAAACGCCCTTCTCGCAGGGAAACTTTGATCCGAAAAAGGGGCACTTTATTCCTCGGCAGCGCCGCCTCCGCTTGCTCAACGGAGCCGAAACCGTCTGCATCGTAAAAGTCAAATTCTATGGGATGAGGTTCGCTGAAAACTTTGATGAGTTCGGCGACCTCCTCATCGCTGAAGGTATACTCACCCATTAAGCGCAGCTGATTTCGGCGGATCAGTCGCCGCTCCGGCTGTTCGTCGAAGGGATGTCCGGTCCATGTGAGGCCAGCGGAGATGGGCTTCGAAAATCCGGGCGCGTGCATCCGAACCAACATCTTTGGAATAGTCCGGAGCGTGTTGCGATAAACATACATCGGTAAGCGAATCTGTAGTCGACGAGTTGCCAAATGGATGCCCGAGATATCCAGCCCCGAGGTAGGCTGGTTTTGGCGGTCCAGGAAAACGGGGTTAACATTCCAGTCGAAGAGAGGTGCATCCTGATTCACTGCATTCCATTGCTGAATGAGCTCGGAACTTAAGTGGCTGGTGACAGGATTTGAGGTGTCGACGATTGCAAACGCGCCCTCATCCATACTGTGCTGAATACGCACCGTACTCTGGGTTGTGGAAAACCGTCGAAAGTCCGCTCCCTGACCGACACTGACGAGGCGAACCTCAACATCGGCACCATCACCAAAGGAGCGTTTTTCAACGCGGAACCTTGGGGTGCGTCCCCCTGATCCGGCGATTGCCCGTCCTGGGTTTAGCCCGATAGACAAGGCACTCAGAGAACAAACTGAAAGGAACCGTCGTCGCTGCATAGATTTCATTCAGTTGATAAGAAATATTTATTGGTTCTTCTGCAATCCCCTTGGGATATTTAAAAGCATATGCTGTTCTCTTGGTCGCAGCCCTGCTGCCGCTTTCTGCGGAGGCAGCCTGCTGCCAAGCCCTTGTCGCTGTCCAAGGTTCCTTTGGCACGAAAACGCACCCCGCTCCGAGGGATAGGCGAGCAATGAAAACGAAGCTGCGCTAAGCCGAGTTGCTGAACCAAGGATCGGCTGCCCGCTTCTGGGAAGCGGGGCCATGGTTCAGGCTTACCATCGATGGCGGATGTGTCGCCGGAGGGACGGGTACACGGAGCGCAACTGCTGGCCTGGGTGTCGCAGATTGAAGCAGGCCTTCAGCCTGCAACGGCTTGGATAGGGTCGGGTATCCAGGGCGTCTGCCCTGGGCTATGGTGAGCGACGCCGTTGGCGTCATGAGCGTTCAAGGCCAAGGGCCTTATGCACCGTAGCCCAGCGCAACGCGCTGGGTCGGATGGCAAAAAGAAATTCCGCAGGCTGAAAGCCTGCCTCAAGAACTTTGGTGGCGAACCCCCTGCCTTAAACGACGTTACAAATCACACGATAATTGCTGAAGATTCTCATTTATTTTAACAGGGTCAAATCCACTTTGCTGACTGGCCGTAAAACCAAGCTCTACCGACTGGAGGAGATCCCCTTTGGGAAAACCTGGCGAATGGAGTGACGTTTTTAAGTACTTAAGGGTCCGGAGGTTTTCGTGTCTGGCTCAAAAAGCGCAAAAGAAAGGATCGCGATATTCATCCAGACGGGTTTGGATGAATCTTGGATTTTTCTCCGTTGTTATGAAAATCTTTCGGTCTGATATAGATGCGGCTGCGCAAAAAGGGCTCATATCCGAAGCGCAGGCTGCGGCTCTGGAAGATTTTTTGCGTGGACGTGC
>PWZW01000017.1 GCA_003567255.1 Puniceicoccaceae bacterium
AAGGTTGGCTTACCGCAAAAATAATGAAGCAAAGTGAACCGATTGTGCCCCATCTGGGCCTCCTCCTCATCGATCTTCAACCACCTTTTTTGGCTGATGTCGCCAAGGGTGAATACTGTTTGCAGCGGTGTCAGTTTGCCTTGGCCGTTGCCGAGTTGTTCGGTTTGCCAATGGCACTGACCGAGCAAATGCCGGAAAAATTGGGCGCAACGGATGCTCGACTATTCGCTGGGCCCGCGGGCACCTCCATCGGAAAAGATGCCCCGGTCTTCGCCAAAGCTTCCTTTTCCGCCATCGGTGACGATGCCGTTGCCGAGTGGATTGAGGCCTCCGATATTCAACACCTGCTGATTGCGGGTTTGGAAACCCATATTTGCGTCTACCAGACAGCCTTGGATGCCCTGAACCAGGACTTTGGCGTGACGGTGCTGGCAGATGCTGTTTCCTCTCGTCATCCTGAACACAGTGCACTGGTCTTCGACGCTTTGCGGGATGCTGAAGCCCATATTCTTCCCGCAGAAACCGTTTTTTACAGCCTCCTTGGGAGTGCGGCTCACCCCGCCTTTCGATCCTATAATTCTTTGGTCAAGGGTTTTGGCAAATAGGGTTGAGCCTTTGTACGATCTCAACAAGCTCCCATACAGGATGAGGCGTTAATCACAATAAATTATGAGCGAGCACGAAAAAGAAACTGACAAAGTGACCAAGGACCTGAATGCGGAAGTGGAGAAACAAGAGGATAATGCGACTTTGTTCTTGGAAAAGGTAACCGTGATCGGAGAGTTGCACACTGAGCGTGCGATTCTTGCCAACAAACTGGGTGAGCTGAAGAGCCAAGCCATGATTCATCGGGACGAGGATAATCAGGATTTCGAGGATTTGGTGAAGGAGATTGAGGAGACGATGAGAGGTATCTCTTCGGACATCACCGATTTTTCTCCGAAGACGCTGGCAGATCTCAGCGAATTTAAGACCGCGACCAAAGCACGTTTCCAAGAGGTGGGTAAGCTGTATCAAAAGGCCTACAAGGAGGAGGAGTCTATCCTCCCTGACGAGCTTGAGATGTGATGAGGGCGTTCAATACGAACGCGCGCGCGGTGTACCTTCCGCATAAATCATGAAACGGATCCTGGATTTTGTGTTTGCTACGGTTTTGCTCCTCGCCCTCCTGCCTCTTTTGCTCACGGTGGCGGTGCTCCAGCTTTGTTTTATGGGGCGTCCGGTTTTTTTCAGGCAAGCGCGGGCCGGTCTCGACGAAAAACCGTTTGAACTGATTAAATTTCGCAGCATGCAGCCCGGAGGATTTGCTGATGCCGATCGGCTGACTAAATGGGGCAGCTTTCTGCGCTCTACCAGCCTGGATGAGTTGCCGGAGTTGTGGAATGTACTGCGGGGCGAAATGAGCTTGGTCGGGCCAAGGCCCCTGCCGGTGCATTATTTGCCTCGCTATTCTCCCGAGCAGGGAAAGCGTCACACCGTTCGTCCGGGCATCACGGGTTGGGCCCAGGTGAATGGCCGCAATGCCCTGACTTGGGAGGCCCAGTTTGAGGCGGATTTGTGGTACGTCAGGAATCACTCGCTAAAGCTGGACTTGAAAATCCTTTTGCTCACCGTCATCAGAGTTATTCAGCGAGAGGGTATCTGTGAGGAGGGGAGCGCGACGCGGAGCGAATTTATGGGATCCGCGCCCAAAAATGAGCCCACCCTTTCCAGTAAATCCACCTCCGACGTCCCAAATCCAAAATGAATCAAACAAAAAATAGTCGCGTGGAAACGCTGGTGTTGGAAACCGTCAAACAATTGGCGATTGATTTTGAGTTGAAGGGGCTTGAAGTGCCCCGGCGCGAAAGTTTGTTGTACGGGGATGGCGGCGCGCTCGACAGCATGGCCCTGGTTAATTTGCTTGCCGACCTGGAGGCCGGCGTTGAGGACGCCTTCGGTGTCTCGATAACCCTCGCAGACGAACGCGCCCTGAGTGCTGCGCGCTCGCCTTTTCGCTCAGTTGAGTCTTTGGTTGAGGCCATTTCCGAACGCTTGGAAGGATGAAAACACTGATAATCACAGGGACTCGCAAGGGTCTGGGCCGCTCCCTGGCAGAATATTATTTGAAGGCAGGTTGGCAGGTCGCGGGATGCAGTCGGAGTCCCTCCGATCTGAGCCACGCCAGCTACCGTCACTTTGAGCTCGATGTTGCCGACGAAAAAGCAGTGGTGGAAATGGTTGCCGCGGTCGATCAGCAGATGGGGCCGATTTATGGCCTGGTGAACAATGCTGGGGTGGCCTCGATGAATCACGCCTTACTCACCCCGCTCAGTACGTTGAAGCGTATCTTTGATACAAATGTGAGCGGTTCGTTTCTATTTGCCCGAGAAGTCGCTAAGCGGATGAGCCGCCGGCGCTCGGGAGGGCGGATTATCAATTTCTCAACCGTCGCTCACCCCTTGGACCTCGAGGGAGAGTCTGCTTACGCCGCCAGTAAAGCTGCGGTCGAGAGCTTTACGCGTATTTTGGCACGGGAGTTGGCTTCCATGCAGATCACGGTAAATGCGGTCGGCCCGACTCCCATCGACACCGATCTCATTCGCGGCGTTCCTGCGGCCAAGATGGAGGCCCTCCTGACCCGGCAGGCAATTCAGCGAAAGGGGCAGATAGAGGATGTGATCAATGTGCTGGAATTTTTCCTGAGGGAGGAGAGTAGCTTTATTACCGGACAAACCATCTACCTCGGAGGCGTCCACTGAAGGAGGTGCGCTCGCGTGCGTGTATGGAAAGGGCGGTGGAAAACCATGGAGCAGAGCGTTCAGTATTTACCACTACCTGCGCACGAACTTGAGCGTGAGGCCGTTGTCGAGGGTGGCGTGCATTACACCTATGCCGCGCTCTTCCGATTATGTGATGAGTTCAAAGCCGAGCTCGATCAAAAGCGGTTACCCGCGCAGGCAGTTATCTGTATCCACAGCGAAACGACGGTTCACCTAATTGCGGCATTGCTCGTCTTTCTGCGCAGTTCCCATATCCTTGTACCGATTTCCCCGGCGGAAGAGGTCGGGAGGGCGGCTCAAAAATGGGCCAGCCATAAATGTGTCATCAGTCGTTCCGGCGTCTATACCTGGAGTTCAGTAAAGCCGGAAGCGGCGCCGGGCCATGCGCTCTTTGACGTACTCAAGCAGCGCCAAGCGCCCGGTTTGATCCTCAGTAGCAGCGGGAGCACCGGTCACCCCAAAGTTATGCTCCATGACTTGCGTGCCTTAATGGGCCGGTTTGAGGGGCGCGCAATGAACGATACGCGGTGCCTTTTATTAATGTCTTTGGACCACATTGGTGGGCTTGATGTGGCGTTTAGAAATTTGTTTTCCGGGGCTTGTTTAGTCATTCCCGACAACCGAAGCCCCGCTGAAGTTGGCAGGTTGATCGAGGCCGAAAAAGTCAGCGTCCTGCCTGCTACCCCGACTTTTCTGGGATTGTGCCTAATGGAGGGTGTCTTTGGGCGGGTGGATTGTGCATCGCTCAAAACCGTGGCCTATGGGGCGGAACCCATGCCCGAAACATTGCTGCAAAGATTGCACGTCGCCCTCCCCGCGGCGCGGTTTGTCGAAACTTACGGTACCAGCGAAACCAGTGCGGTCCGGACGGTTGCGGCGCCGGGGTTGGGGAAATTTATTCGTATCAAAGATAAGGGTACAGCATGGAAACTTGTCGACGGAGAACTGTGGTTGCGCACGCCTTCAAGGATTCTGGGCTATTTGGAGGGAGGTAGTGATCGTAGCCTTGGCGAAAGTGGTTGGTTTGCGACCGGGGATTTGGCGGAAACCGATGGAAAGGGTGGCGTTCGGATTGTCGGGCGGGTGGGGCACATCATCAACATCGGAGGTGAGAAGGTAAATCCCCAGGAGGTGGAAAATGCCCTGCGTCGCCTGAAGGGAATCGAAGACGCGAGAGTTCACGGAGAACCTCATCCGATGATGGGTCAGCAATTGGTGGCCACTTTGGTCGTTGCCGAGCCAGTCGCTGAGCTTGGAAATGCGATCCGCACTGAAATGCGTAGACACCTTCGACGGGAATTTCCGGTTTGGAAGATTCCTTCCAGAGTTATTGTTCAGACCGAACCGTTCGCTATGAATCAACGCCTAAAGCGCGGCCCCTAACGGTGCAAAGGGGTTGAGTTTAAGCGTTGGTCGCACGGGCACCGCCCTGCACAGGATCCTTTGCTACGTTGGCACGATGGAGGGCGCTTGATAGCTCGAACCATGTACCTGATTCGCTAACGAGCGAAGCGAGGAGCGTCGCCCGACCAGAATCTGATTCGAAATCAGTCAAATATCCTTGCTTCGCGTGGTCGAGGTCCTATCCTCCTGATCTTTTAGGAGAGATGGCAGACGAAGCGCGGGAGCGCGTAGATGGTGAACGCTGCAAGGGTTCGTCCCACTGGGATTTTTTTGATGGGTCCCCTCCGGGGGATCAAAAAACAATGGCCGATTATGGCTGATTCGAAATCAGGCAAATATCCTTGCTTCGCGTGGTCGAGGTCCTATCCTCCTGATCTTTTAGGAGAGATGGCAGAGTGGCCGATTGTGCCTGATTCGAAATCAGGTGTA
>PWZW01000177.1 GCA_003567255.1 Puniceicoccaceae bacterium
GTCTTTCGGCTGGACCGCCGGGTCAGTGGCAGTGGCTCTTGGACAACCCTTAGCCCGTCCGGCAGCACGACCTCTTTTGCGGTCAGGCTGCTACACTTCACCAACGAGGATCCGGGAGACGCGGCTTTTAATGTGATTTCAACGCTCACCGGAGCCGCGATTCAGGAATCTGCCCTGATGGATACGGTGGAGGACTACGATCATTTTGTGGCCCGTGTGAATGCGGAATTCCATCGGTGGGATGCCTTTTCCGAGCCTAGTCCATCGAGTGATACGGTGACGGTGCAGTACGTGGTTGAGCTGATCAACGAGGAGGGGGTGCGCATCCCTCTGGAGGAAGACGGGGTGGTTGAAAAAAGCTACACGCTACCAACCTTCAAGGACGGTGCGGTTCGCGATCCGTCACGGACAACGTTTGCAAATCAAATCCTGCCTTTCCGTCCGAGTGGGCAGCTGGATTCTGTTGGTTCAGAATACTCCATTGAAGTGAGCATTCGGCATGTGGAGGTTGCCTCAAATCCTTCCGGAAGTCTCAAAAAGGGCAACACACTGGATACCGACACCGAGCGTTTTCTTCACGCCAACGGCACGGTGGAATTCGGAAATATCCGCACGCAAATTGTCGAACTCAATGAACGTCCGTCGCTGAGCGGGGCTGCCTCTGGCTCATGGTTGCCGGTGGCGTTTGCAGTTTCCCCAGCGGGGGGCTTTATCGAAGGAAGTGCAGACCTCGTTTTCGGTGACAGCACCTTGCCCCTCGAGTTGAATGCGTCAGGGGTGGCGTTCTACAATCAACCGTCGACCGCGACGGCGGCCCGACCCTCGCCTGACTACACCCTTCGCGAAGAGGGCAGTTTTCGGTTCCGCCACCGCCAAGTGCGCTTGAGCGGGAGTGGGGCGAATGGGTCGATCGAACTATTCCTCCCGTCGGGGCTTGGATTGCTCGGGCATGACAACGCCTTTGATCGTCCGGAATCCCTCGCCTCGCCCGCCCAGGCACTGGAGGTTGCTCAATTTGATGAAGCCGTCTTCCCGGTAGCGGAGACGCTCTCCTTTTCCTACGGCAGTACAAGGACCTACCTCTCCGCCGAGCATTTTCCGCTCCTCTATGAGTTGAGTCAGTTTACCTGGGATCTGGGGCGTGACGAAATAACGGTCAGTACAACGGCGGTGGTGTCTGCGCAGGGCCATCGCTACGATTATTTGGCAAACCCTCCGGGCGGCGTGATTCCGAACCAGGCGGCCGTTGTGAAACGCTCAAACCAAGATTACCTCAGGGATCTGGATCCGACGGATAACACGCCGACGGTGAACATCCGCACCAATCCGGACACCGGCGCGGCGATGGTTTCTTTGAACAACCCGCTCGACTTGGGAGATGGGAGCCACCGGGCACATTTCCCCCTTGGGCTGGAAATCAATTTTATGGCGGGGGAACTGGGCATTCAAAACAGCCGCGTTGCGGTTGGGCAGAGTTTCCTGACGGCTTCCGATCCGATCGAACAAGCTTATGCCAGCGGGTGTCCAACGGCTGACTGCCCCTCCGATGCCTTTCTGGTAACCAGTCGGCTAGCGGTTGGAACGATTAATTTCACTGCTGAAGGCGGGTTATTTGCCAGTGGTCAACTGGTGGACGCCGCCGGTTCGCCCGACCAGGAAATCCTTCGCTGGGGCCGCGATGACAGCGGCGGATTCACGCACGAGGCGATGGCCTTTGAGGCAGCGACCTTCTACAGTCCGGGTTACCTTCTTGGGGCCGCGCAATTTCCGGAAAATGTGGAAGATAGTGCTGCGCACCTCCTGCTTGCCGGACTGGATCTGGACGAGCCTCAAAACGTCGACGCCATGGAGCGCCCTGGCAGTACCGCTTACGTGGTAGGGTTGGGGGACTACCCCGGTTTCAACTTCCGGGTTCCCGGAGACGGGGGCGGCATTGGCTTGAGTGTCATGGGGGGTGTGCTCTTCGAGTTTGGCCTAACCGGACGTTCCAAGTTCTATACCCGTCAGGCGGGGGTCGCCGGCATCCACGAGGCCGTGGAGTTCAATGAAAGTAAGGAAATCTATGGCTATCCCTTCCAATTTTCCAACTTCGGGCTCTCCTTCCTGGCCGGGGAGAATTTCGATTCCCGCGTCAATGGGCAAGTTGATGTTGTCGGGCCGGCTGATTTCACCCAGGAGTTTGAAAACCTGACGGTCACCTGTACCGGTGGTCTCGACAGCGCTGCACCGCCGGAGAACGATCCGACCAAAGTACTTGCTTACTGGCGGGCGAACTTTGATACCTTTGCCATCCAATTTGAGCCGGATGGGGCGAACCCCTGCGATCCCACCGCGGGCTACCTGACCCTTGGCATCGGGACGACGCCGCGTACCTTTGCGCTGCCGCTTTACGGGGTGGTTGGTTTCTTCAACAACGGCGAAATCATCGCTTTGGAAAACGGGCACCTGACCGATCAGACGGGTGCACCCGCCGGGGTGGACTCCCGCTTGGTTGCGCCTGCGCGCCTCTCGATTCAAGGACCCGCCGAGGAGAGCTACTCGCTCGAACCGGTTGCAGATATCTATTTCAATTCTCACGCCTTGAGCGACGACGGTGGTGTCGAGCCCTTCTTCTCGCTAGCTGCCGGCATGGGCGTGCCTTTCTTCGAGCGCCTGCAAACCCAAATTCACTTCAGCACCCGCTCCCTCGGGAACGGGGAGGAGTCACCGGATCCCGGTATCTACCATGTTATGGGTGGCTGGCCGACCGAAGGTTGGCGCGATGGCGACGACCACTTTTTCTCGCAAGCATCCTTTGACCGCGCCAACCGGGGCTATCCGGAAAGTGAGGATCTGGACGATTACCGCAATCCGACCAAGGCAGACGATACGCATGAGACCTACCTGGTGCGTGCCCGCAAGCAATGGTTGGGCGTCATCCCCTTCGATTACCCGCTTCGCTGGAATGCGGTGAACCGCGCCTTCCGCTCCCCCCGTAACGTGGAAAACGATCTTTTGGTGCTCGAAGTCGAGCATCAGATCCGCTACCTGAGTGCGGAAAATGCCGAATTGGTCTTCGGCGCCGCTTACGATGGGCTTCCGCAGATCAATGTGGCGAATATTGCCTTTGCCGCGGCCGATGAACAGCTCGGCGCGGCGCAAAGCTTCATCGACGGGGCTGGAGAAGATCTTTACGCACTCCTCACCGGCGGCGTGGACAGCTTTGCCCGAATCCTCGACGATAAAGTACAAGCCCTTTTCCGTAATCTCTTTGATGAGGGCATTGATCCCGTCCTTGACGAACTTGCGGACGAAATAAACGGCTTCCTGCAAACTGCGGTCGAGCAGCCCGACAGCGTGCTTGCTGATATCCAGGGCGAGTACAATGCACGCATCAGTGAGCTCGAGGGTGGGCTTGAGGCTTGGGACGATTTCATCGATGGCCTCGAGGACGATGTCGAGGGCAAGCGCAACGAGTTTAAGGAAAAACTGGAGGAGCTACTGGGCCAAGCGGACGACGCCAGCCAGGCACCAGGGAACCTGATCAATGCCCTGACCCGCGAAGTGAAATCCATCCAAAACAGTGTCCGCTCGCTCAAGCCCGGTAGGGTTGAACTGAACCTCGATGAAGCAGACATCGACGGTCTCCTCTCCCGCGGCCCGGAGGGTCAGGGGCGCGAGTTCCTCGAAAACATTATCGAAAACCTCATCGGTCAGGAAATTTCCGGCTTCGTCATGGATGTGGTGGAAGAGCCCCTCGAAGACCTCCTTGCCAGAGCCGACCCGACCATCGAGCAGATCAACCTTTTCCTCGAAGATATTGACCAACGCCTGGAAGAGCTGATTGATGCACTCGAGGAAAAAGAAGACGCCGTCGATGGTTTTGCCGAGGAAATTCGGACCAAGCTGGCCGAGGCGGGGGCGGAAATCGATAAAGTGATCGATAGTGTCTTTGACGCGCTTATGGCGCGCTTGGAATCCCTGCCCCGCAATGATCTTTCTCTCGAAGAGTTGTATTGGGAAGCAGATACGCCGGGAAGTCACCACGATCCGGAAGAGATCGAGGCGATGAAGGAAGCGCTCAAGGCCTTCCTCCGTGAAAGCTTTGAGGACGCCTTCTTTGACTCAGAAATCATCCGCCGCTACCACACCATCGTCCGCCAACGTTTGCAGGACGTCTACTTACAAAAGCAGGAGGTGGTGGATACACTTTTCGCCGAGGTTAATCAAATCGTTAAAGATTTGATCGCCGAGACGATTGGCCGGACCGAGGAGGAGCTCAACGAAGCCCTCGGTGATTTGGGTGAAAAGATTGGGGCCGGGGAGATCGAAGGCTTTGCTCATATTCAAGAGGATGCGCTGCGCCTTCTCCGCCTCGATGGCGTCTTTGAACTCCAGGTTCCCGACGAAATGACTTTGCGTGCTTACCTGCAAATCAAGCAGCTCCGCTCGGACGGATCCGAGGGCTGCACCGGACCTGCCGGAGGCCGCGCCGTGGAAGTCAGCCTTGGCACGATAGATATGCCGGTGGAATGGATCAGTCCGGGGCTGCGCGCGGATATCGACACCAAGTTCTCCTTCGACACCTCCGGCGATGGCTTACCTA
>PWZW01000312.1 GCA_003567255.1 Puniceicoccaceae bacterium
ATGTAGTCGTCATTGGAAATCTCCAAATCGCGGCAGAGCCTCTGGAACTCACCTGCCAGCCGATCACACTCCTCGATTGGAGGAATACCGAGCTTTTCGGCAGATTGCTGCACCTTTTGCCCATGCTCATCCAAACCCGTCAGAAAATGAACCTCTTCCCCCATCAGCCGGCGGTAGCGGGCAATCACATCGGTCAAAACCTTTTCATAGGCATGGCCGAGGTGTGGAGAGCCGTTTGCGTAATCGATTGCGGTGGTTATGTAGAATTTTTTTTGCTCAGACATCTGCAGAGAGAACGGATTGATGAAAGGTATTTCAGGAAGCACAAAAAGTTGCCGGAGAACCTGCGGCGGTGCAAGCGGGGATGTCAGGAAGTGTTTTGCCGAGGGCATCGCCGGAAAAAGCTCCGGCCGAAAGTGCCTCGGCAAGCCTCAAGACTTTACGCGATCTTTGGAGGCCGGAGCGCAAACCTGCTCCAGGTCAGCGACCAACTGGTCCAGGCATGGTGTGGCCACACCGGCTTCGTGAGCGCGTTGCCGGGGAATTCTCCAGATCGCATCCAGCTCCACGGCCTTGCCTTCAAGGAAATCAATGAGAGACGAAGGCCGGTAGGCACCCATTTGCTTCGTCACTGAAACCTGGCCAACAAGGAAGTCGTCGGAAATTTCGCAGTGGTGGGCTTTGGCCGCTGCTTGAACCTCGCGCATCAGGCGCTCAACCCGTTCGGTGATGGAAGCACTGGCGAGCAGCTGATCAGTGGTCACCCCGCCCTCGGCGATGGCGAGGCCGTTGAAGGGGACATTCCACACCAGTTTTCGCCAAAGCGCTGCCTCCAGTGAGGCACTGGTGGACGCCTGCACACCGGCGGCAGAAAAAAGCGCAGACATACGCTCCGCAGTGGCGACCGGAGTCCCCGGCCCGGCGGCAAACTGAACGCGCCCGGGCAGGTAATTCTCGACCACCGCAGGAGCCACGCGGTTTGCACAAACGAAGCAGAGGCCGGCAACGATGGGATTGCGCGGGAAATGCTCCCTCAGCCACTCCACATTTCCCATCCCGTTCTGGAGGGTGAGCAGGATGCAGTTTTCGGAGGAGACCGCTTTGCTAAGTTGCGCAGTGACCGCAGAGTTGGCGGTACTTTTACTGCTGATAATCAGTACGTCGACCCCCCTCAGGTCGCTCGGCCGGGAAGTTACCATCGCCGGCCCGACGACCGTCTTTTCAAGCAGTGCGCCCGCCGCATCGACCTTTCGCAAGGTAATGCCATCGGCATTCAGGGCGGAAAAATCCGAACGTCCAAGGAGTTTTAAGGGATTCCCCGCCCGGACTAAAAGCGCCGCATAGTAAAGCCCGAGTGCGCCGGGCCCGATTAAACCGAGGGTGAGGGTACGATCCGTCATGTTCCAAGAGTGAAGAGCCTGCGTCTTTAGGTGCCTCAGGCTAGCCGGTTGGTTGCTCAATCGACCCTTTTTAGGACGCTCAGACCAAGGGGTACCGCAACTAGGACGAGGGAATGCGAGCGCCCGTCCCAAGGGGTTGGCTCGGCCTCATGGAGCCCACCGTTACCGCTTCCGGTGCCTCCGTACTCCTTGGCATTGGAATTAAAGATCTCTTCATAGCGTCCGGCCTCGGGAACCCCAACACGGTATTGCTTCCGCTCAACGGGAGTGTTGTTGGCCAGTATGAGGTAATGCTCGCTCGGTTTATGACCAATCCGGATAAACGAGAGCACACTACTATCCGCGTCGTTGCAGTTTATCCACTGGAATCCCGCCGGATCAAAATCTCGCTCAAAGAGGGCCGGAGCGTCGCGATACACACGATTCAAATCCCGAACCACGCGTTGGGTTCCTTCGTGGTCGATGTACTGAAGGAGATGCCACTGAAGGCTTTGGTCGTACTGCCACTCCTTTGACTGAGCGAATTCAGAACCCATAAAAAGTGTCTTTTTGCCCGGCCAAAACCACATCAAACTATACAGAAGGCGAAGGTTTCGCGCTTTTTCCGACATTGGTCCGGCGCCCATTTTCATGATCATAGAGCCTTTGCCGTGGACCACTTCATCATGTGAGAACACTTGGGTGAAGCGTTCCGAATATTGATAAAGCATACCGAAGGAAAGCTGCCCGTGCTCGAAGCGACGATAGACCGGGTCTTTCTTGTAGTATTCGATCATATCGTGCATCCACCCCATGTTCCACTTCAAGTCGAAGCCCAAACCACCCTCTTCGACTGGTCGGGTGACTCCCGGGAAAGCGGTGGACTCTTCGGCAATCATCAAAACACCGGGAAATTGCTGATGGACGAGGCGATTGGTCTCCTTAATGAAATCGATCGCTTCAAGGTTTTCCCGACCACCATATTGGTTGGGAATCCACTCTCCCTCCTCGCGGGAATAGTCGAGATAAAGCATGGAAGCCACCGCATCCACACGAAGCCCATCGATATGGTAGCGGTCCAACCAAGCTATAGCGCTGGCGACAAGAAAAGCCCGAACTTCGTTACGCCCATAATTGAAAATCAAGGTTCCCCAATCCTGGTGAAAGCCCTGACGCGGATCAGCGTGCTCGTAAAGGTGCGAACCATCAAACTGAGCAAGGGCAAAACTATCGGTCGGGAAATGCGCAGGCACCCAGTCCATAATGACACCGATGCCCTCCTGGTGCAGAATATCGACCAGGTACATAAAGTCTTCGGGATCGCCGTGTCGCTGGGTCGGGGCAAAGAAACCCGTTACCTGGTAACCCCAGGAGCCGTCGAAGGGAAACTCGGTGAGCGGCATAAACTCGACATGGGTGAAACCCATATCCTTCACGTAAGCGGCCAAGTCATGGGCGGCCTCCCGGTAGGTAAGCGGACGGTTATTATCCTCTACAATCCGTTTCCACGAACCCAGGTGCACCTCGTACACACTGATCGGCCGCTGATTCCAATTTGCAGCGGCGCGGCGTTCCATCCAATCGGCATCATTCCATTGGTAAGCACGCAGATCCTGCACAATGGAAGCATTGTGCGGCGGCGCTTCAAAATAAGTACCGTAGGGATCGGTCTTGAGGTGCGGGTAGCCACTTCCCCGCCCGATCTCAAATTTATACTTCGCCCCGGATTCAAGGCCGGGGACAAACAATTCCCAGAGGCCTGACTGCCCGAGACTGCGCATCGGGTGGTAACTGCCATTCCAATGGTTAAAATCGCCGACCAGCGAGACTCTGGTGGCATTGGGGGCCCACACCGCAAAGCTCACACCGTGAACCCCGTCGATAGTCCGCAGGTGCGCCCCCAGTTTGTCGTACACGCGGCGGTCCGTCCCCTCGTTGAAGTAGTGGATATCCTGATCACCGAGGGTAGGCAGAAAGCTGTACGGATCGAAGAACTGCCGCGACTCCCCGTTTTTCTGAGATGCCCGCAACTGGTACTTGAAAAAGTCCGCGGCCGGAATCCAAACCTCAAAAAACCCGGCATCATCGATCCGGTCCATCGGGTAAACCTCCCCTTTTTTGTCAGACTTGACTACCGAACACTCCACCACGCTTTCAAGGAACGCGCGCACAACCAGCCCATTGCGCTTTCCTTTTTTATGGCGGTGCATACCAAGAATTGCGTGGGGCTGCCCGGAGCGCACTTCGAGAATGGAGGCGAGTTCGTTTTTCGTTGTGATCACTGATTCAACAAGGGTTGAGGATTAATAACATGCTTAAGGATATACGGGCAGGCAGTAGTGTCTAGCACGCAATTGGTGGATTGCTTCCGGCAGGGGAAGCATCTCCGCACGGCGCACCCGTAATTGCCCTACTCCGAGAGGCCCGGCAAAAGGTCCAAATAAACGAGTCGATGGTCACTCCCCTCCAGACTGGCCGGATGATCCGAGATGTGGGCAGCTCCTCCGGCCACCTCTCGTGCAAGCGCCGGGGAGGGAATGAGGTAGTCCTTCCGGGAGTACAATTCCCGCCGCGCCCAAAAGTTTGTCCACACGGCGCCGCTCGAATCGGTTGTTGGAAGTAAAACACCCAAAGGAGTATCCCCCCGGCTCAGAAAACGCCGCACCGCCCCACTTCCACTGTAGTCGTTTAAATCTCCCGCGACGAGGTAGCGACCTCCGTTTTCCGGGGGAAGCGCTGCGCTAATCCGGTCGCGCGCAGCCTGCGCCTCGCGGGCCCGAAAGACATCGGCATTGGGGTCGTCCTCCCGCTCGGTCCATTTACTTTTAAGATGAAAGACAAACAAATGCCAGGGCGGGCGATCGCCCGGTCCGGGAAATTTCGCTTCGAGCATCCCCCGCCGCATATTCCGGCGCTCCCCGAGGTAGGCAAAGTCAAAATCCCGATGCTCGGATACGGCAAGGGGCTCCACCTTGGAGAGGATGGCGAGGTGGCGCACGCCATCGTTACTCTCCATCCAAACGGCGAACGGATACACCAGGCCCTCCTGAGCAAGGTCCTCTTGGAGCTCAGTGAGGTACAGGGCCTCACCCATTTCCTGAATCGCCAGGATATCCGGATTGACCGAATGAATGACCGCGCGGAGCGCCGACTTTTCCGACTCTGGTTTTGGGTAGTTGGACCGCCA
>PWZW01000020.1 GCA_003567255.1 Puniceicoccaceae bacterium
AACAAAAGCCGTTTCAGACAGCCTTTTTCAGCCCTCTATTTTCTACCGGCCAAGTGCTTACGATAAACCGAACTTCAAGATACACGCTTTTTTGTATCATCTTTTTTCGGTAGACTCTAAAAAACTGTACCTCTCCGATCAGTGTTCATCAGTGTTATCAGTGGTTAAATTTAGCCCTGCCTCTCCGCCCCCTCTGCCCCAAAGCGGTACCTAAAGGTACGCGCACTCCAAAAGCGCCATGCCAAGGCTTGGTAAACTTCGCGCCGCCAATCCGCTGTATCTTCGCAACAAATCATGGCGTTTGCGCGGGTTTTTGCAGGCGGAGGAAGACCTTGCTGCCAAGCGATTCGGCGGGGCTGAGTTCATATCGGATTTTTCCAGCGGAGCTGTCCTCCTGTTCAACGAGCGTAAACTCGCTTTCCAGCGCGATTCGCCAGGCCTGCAAATCCAAAGAGAGCCAAATCTCAAAGTCGAGGCCAGGGATCATGCCGGCGCGGAATATCCAGGCAAAGGCAGGGCCTGCGTTTCCCGTCTCCCGAACGACTTGAAGCCGTCCGGCCTCTCCGATATCCGCAGGCTCCCCGTCCTCCCCGGGCGTCCACCCGGAAAGATAAAGAAAATACGGATGCACGCCCTGTATGGGTTCCTCATCGTCTATCCCGTTCTCGATGAGCCAGGCCTCGTAATCGCTCATTTCCGCTTCGGTCACTGTAATGGTGACTTCGTCGTGGGCGGTGGCAAATCCGTCAAAGGCCGTGAGGCGCAGCACGTAGGTGCCGGGGACGCGGAAGGCCGCGGTGGTCTCGACGGCGGCAGGGTCCGCGAACTCCACCGGTCCGGGACCGGAGACCAGGCTCCAGTCCGTGGTCAGCGTACCGTCTTCAGGGGCGCTGGCCGAGCCTGCGAGAGTCGCGGTGGCGATGGCCGTGACGGGCCCGGCACTCTTATAGGGATGATCGGCAGGAAGCTTTGCCTGCAAGCCCCACTTGTGGGCAAGGTAGCCCTCCAGCTTCCATCGTTCTTCCGCACTGACCTGCGTCCCGAGCAAAACAACCTCGGCCACCGAGCCATTATAGTAAAATTCGACAATGTCAGGATGCCGCCTTGCGCCGGCCCCAATGCTGAAACTGTTGGTAAACCTCATCGGATTCCTGGATGACCCTGAGGTCAAATCACGCAAATCGTCGCTGCCATTGAAACCGATGAACCAATTCGTATCCAAGGCATAGGTGTATAAATGCGAACCTGCCGGAATCGAGGACAAGGTCGCGGACGAGGCGGCCTGGCGCTTGCTGAAACTCGTGGTGTCCTCGTCAAAAACAGACAGGACTTCATTGGCGAAGGCACCCGTACTCGATCCGTATGCGTCTCCTGTACTGATCCCCCCGCCCGCCGTGGACAAGAGTATTTGCGCGCTGCTGGAACTGGTGATCTGCACGTTGTTGCGCGTGACCATGAACACGGAATAAATATCCGTTCCGAGCCCGTCGTCCGTAAAAATGTAATCCTGATTGAAATCCAAGATATTCAGCCCATTCAAGGTCGAGCTGCCCGTCGTGGGTTGCCGCGCGGAAGTAGCCTGCGAAAGGTGACGGGTGTGACCACTTTTGTCGTTCCACTGATTGACCGCACCTCCTACTGAAGAGATCGTGCTCGTATCAGAAGCGTCATACCAGGCGGCGGGCGCGATATCTGCCGGTGTCCAAGGCACCATTTCGCTGAGGCTTAAGCGTTGATCGGATCCCGCATCGACCACGATCGGCGGGTTGCCGGCATCATATTTGGTCGCTACGAGCGTAGCGCTCTCATAGCGGCCTTCTGGATCCAAACAGAGAATTGTGGCGTTACCGCCGACGCTCCCCCCCGCTCCTGCGGCGGCGAGCGTCACGGTTTGCCAGTCGGTGCCATTATCCGTGGTGAAAGTCAGCGTGGTACCAAAGAGCACACCGATATCGCTGTCGCCCGAACTGCGGGAGACGTCAACCGTGAGGTCGCTTCTGGGCAGCGAGTTGAGTCGCACGTTGAAGGTTGCGGTGCCGCCTTCGGGGACGTAGAGACTTGCGGGACTGACTTCGATAGCCCTGTCTTCAGCGACCTGAATGATGAGGACCTTTTCGTAGCTTGCGCCTTCAATGTCGGTGACCCGCACACGGATACTGCGGGTCTGGCCCGCGGCGGCATCCATATCGACCGCAGTTCGAAGTTCCCCCAGCCGGGTATTGTCGGAGAGAAACTCGGGAATCGTGAACTGGGCGTTGTGCGTGCTCCCGGGTCCGGAGACGAGAGCGAAGCGATGCACTTCACCCGGGTCGGGATCGGTGGCGGAGAGCGTGCCGACCACGGTTCCCGCCGGAGCCCCGTCCTCCACCTCGGGAGAATCGAGCGTGATGTCGCCGGGGACGGTATTCTCCCGGACCCCCTCCCAGATTTTCCAGTAGTCGATCAAATAACGCTGCGGGAAGGGCGTGTTTCCCACACTGCCGCCTCCACCACCGCCGACGGCAAGGTTCAACCAGCAAAGGAAGGGTTGTTTGAAGGGCTCTTTGGGTCCCCATGCGGGGTTATAGCCATCTGAATTGACCAGCCAGGACTGGGGCGTGGTGTTCAAAAGGATATTGTCGACGTAGAGCCGGACGTAATCCTCGTCCCACTGGATCGTCCAGATGTGCCAGCGGTCCCGCCACTCGGGATCGACCGCTTCAAGCGAGGCCATGGTTCGTATGGACGAATCCCACTTCGCCGTCCACGCGCGGTCTGTCCCGACCGCACAGTTGGCCAGGATCTGGTCCTTGTAAAACTCCATGATGTCGACCTCGCCGTTATGAGGCCATTGTCCATGTTGGCCCGTGCCCCAGATGGCCGGCCACATCCCCTGCTTTGCGGGGATTTTGGCGCGGATTTGAGCCCGCCCGTATTGCCAATAAAATTTATCGCGCGTGTAAATGCTGGCGGAGGTGTAATTGTAGCCCCCCACCGATTCCTGACGGGCCTCAATGACAAAATGCCCGTCTTCCATCCAGCCATTGGCCGCACCGGGCTGGTAATACTGGAGTTCATTGTTCCGCTGGTACCCGACTTCGTAGGACCAGACGAGCGGATTCGCCTGGCCGGTCCCCCTGAAATCCTCGAACCAGGTCGGAGGTTCCGGAATCGGCAGTTGGGGGTTTACCACCACGTAGATGTAATCAAAGAAAACCGGAACGCCGGCCCCGGGACTGTTGTTGGTAAAGGTGACCGTCATATTCTCGATCTCCGACGAGGTGCCGATTCCAAAGTCTCCCCCGGTGATCTCGACGAAACGGATTCGCCCGTAGTCGCGGGCGGCAGGCACAAGTCCGGTATCGACGCCATTGACCTTGAGGGCGTTACTGCCGTTGTACCCGGAGCCGACCGAAACCTGGACGAACAAATAAACGGAGTCGATCGGTTCCGAATATCCCTCGAAACCCTGAACGGTCAATGTGGCATTTTTTTCAACGGTGTATTCGATATCGTCATCCTTCCGCAGGTCCTCGATGGTGCCGCTGCCCCCGCTTGCGGAAATGGGCCGTCTGATCGACCCGTTACCGAAGGTCTCCGGGGTGTCGATCATCCCGGCCCGCAAGGGGTTGATTAAACCGGTTCCTGCCATCAGACTCATCCCGAGGAGGGCCCAGACAACTCGAAGCCTCTCCCTTGTGCCATTGAAAAATAGAGATCTCATCGTAATCATTCTTTCGTTTCGTGTGAGGAAGGATCGTTTGCCTCGGGGACATAACAGCTTCTTTGGACAGCTTCTTTTGATTGGGATAAAGGGCTTACGTTGTATTTTGTCTGAATTATGTTTGAATATTATGACAAAACATCAATCATTTCTATGTATTTTTTAATGTATTTATTGCACTTTTGAGGCTTTCTTTTGCAGGGAAGCCTGCCGGACGGTGTTTAGTGCCCTCTGCCTCACGCGTCCCGCGTGGCAAACTCTAGTCTCCCTCCGCCCCCCGGCCCTTAAACGATACCTGAAGGGACGCGAGGGAAAGCCGTGGGTTTATCCGCCGGACTTGTGCGCAGTGGCGTAGGCGCATTCCACAGGAATAGAGTCTGTCGATTTCCTCATGGAGTCCACAAGGACCAACGGTACGCTTCAAACCTCCTTTTCCCAAAGATTCCCGATTTTAACACAGCAATGCCCCAAAAGTGCAATTTAAGAACCCAAAAAGGCATAGATATTATATTGATCATGGTGTAGGTTTATAATTGTAATCGAAAGAAAGATACACATAACAAAGACAACACACAGGTAAATGCTAATCAAGGACCCCCGGAGAACCATGAAAAAGATAACAACCATCCTCGCCCTTACCGCTGTTAGTGCCTTTTATTTGCCGCTGCAAGCGCAGAACATCGTCACCACATCCACAAAGTCAGCCCAAGCCGACCCCCCATCCTTCTTAACCGATGATCTGGGCCAGACGGCTTTTGGGAGCATCTCAGACAATAACAACGTTAGTTGGGATGGGCGTAATGTTGAATCTCTTTTTAACGGGAATATCTCTGATGCGGTGAGAATCG
>PWZW01000195.1 GCA_003567255.1 Puniceicoccaceae bacterium
CCTATCAAAAGTCTGCGAGTAGAGAGTGCGGGCACAGCGGCAATCGCAGGCGAAAAAGCATCAGCAAATTCGGTGGAAGCGCTCAGACCAGCCAAACTGAGCCTTGGCAAACACCGCAGCCAAAGTGTGTCGGAAAATTTAGTCAATCGAGCTGCGTTGATCGTAGGTATGACAGACTCACATCTCTACAGCGTTCAACAAGTTTTCCCTGAAGTTGCCGATCGCCTTATCTTGTTTCGCGAATTTTTGCCTGTTAAGCAGATACCTGATCCCTATGGTCAAAACCTAGCTGCCTACGTCGAAGCGCGGGATGCAATGGTTGAAGCGCTACCCTCCTTGGTCAAACACATCAAGAGTTTGTACGACATCGAAGAGGCAAGCTGAATTAACGGGTTTGGCAAAGTCAATGGGTCGGAAATAATTAGACTGAACCAACCATGGTGGTTGGTGTCGGCAACATCGTGGAATTTTGCGTGCACTTTTTCACTATTCTTTTTGAATCGAAAGTAAAACAGCCCTATGACTCAGACACAGGCAAGTATTTCCAAAGACCGCAATTCTACCAGTCCGCATTATATGAACCATTTCCGTACCGCTCTCTTTGCCCTTATCATAACTTTTTCCGCGAGCCATCTCAGTGCTGATACGGCAAATAAAGCTGCCGAAAGCGATACAGATCCACAAGCGAAGGCCGAAACCGCATCTGTAGAAAACCAAGATACCGAGCATGCCTCGGAAACCGCGGATGCAGCTGACGCTGAAGCGTCGGAAACGGCCACGGAAGCCACGGAAACCGCCACGGATGAGCCGGAAGAAGCGGTTGTGGACGAGGCTGAGGAACAGCTCAAAGCATTAAGAAAAGAGAGAGAGCTGCTGCAACTAGAGAATGCGGTGCATCAGGAACGCTTACAAGCCGAGCTCCGCGACCTCAGCGAGGCAAGGACACGCCTTGAGGCGGAAAACACCTTTGAGCGGGCGCGCCTGGAGGCCGAACTGCGGGATCGACGGCTTCAACTGGAGCGTTTAAACGTTGAAATTGAGGAGAGCACCAAAGCTGCACAGCTTGCAGGCACGCTGCGAAAGATTGAGCTCGACGCAGAATTGGAGGAGCTCCGCGCGGAGGAAGAACGCTTGCGGGCCGCCAATGCGGTAGGTCAGCAAAGGCTGGAAAGTCAGCTTTCGGCGCTTCGTTTGATCGACGCGGAACTGAAGATGGAGCGCCAGGAACTGGAAATGCGCCTCGCGCGAGTGCAGGCTGAGGTCCAATATCGGGAAGTGAGTGACGTGTACAGGGATCGCCTACAAGAGCGCCCCTCCTACACCAAAGACGTGTTCACAAACGGTCGTCTGCAGATCAGCGATCGCCGAATTCCTCTCAACGGACCCATTTGGGGAGGCACCGCTGATCATATTCAAAAGCGGATCGATTTTTATAACAACCAGAGCACGGAGTATCCGATTTTCATTGTGATTGATTACAGCCCCGGTGGCTCCGTGATGGCAGGATACCGCATTTTAAAGTCAATGGAGGGCAGTCAGGCACCGGTGTATGTCGTCGTCCGAAGTTTTGCAGCGAGCATGGCGGCAGCGATCACCACCCTCTCTGAGCGGTCCTTTGCCTATCCAAATGCAATCATCCTA
Organism: Puniceicoccaceae bacterium; assembly: GCA_003567255.1. Lineage (GTDB taxonomy): Bacteria > Verrucomicrobiota > Verrucomicrobiia > Opitutales > Coraliomargaritaceae > T3Sed10-183. The sequence continues at coordinate 1,642 of PWZW01000195.1, forward strand.
CACCACCAAGTGATGTGGGGCGGGTTTGGCAATCTCACCCAACAACGCGAGCGACTTCGGGAAACGGAAGAATGGTGGCAGCGTTTGGCCACCCCGATCGCTGAAAAAATGGGCATCGAGTTGGACGAGTTTATAAAATTGATGTACGAGCGATTCTCGGACGGAGATTGGAGAGAGTTTGCTGATCGGGCGGTTGAGCTCAACTGGGTCGATCACATTGTGGAGGAAATAAACGAGAAATCGATCGACCGGAATCCCGATCGTTTTGAATTGCCCTCTGCCTATGCTCTGGACCTTGAAGAGCGTCTCGACGACAAGGGAAATCCGTACGTGCGGCTCCCTCGCTTGGCACCCTTCGACTACTACCACCTCTACAATCCGGACGGATATTATAGAGACCGGTAAAGGCCCACTAAACCCGATTAATTGTAGCCATCTCAGGCGTTGTCCCGGGCCTCGTAACGAGCGATCCACGCGCTACTCCACCGCTCGAAATCGCCCTGTGTAATGTGCGCCCGGGCTTCCTCCATCAAACGGAGGAAAAAGTCTAGGTTATGAATCGACAACAGCGTTCCGGCAAGCAGCTCATTGGCCTGAACCAAATGGCGCAGATAAGCCCGGCTAAAGTTTTGACAGGTCTCATTAGTGTAATTTTCGGCAATTGGACGGGGATCGTGCTTAAAGCGCTCGTTTTTAAGGTTAATTTGGCCATCCGGGGTAAACGCGACGCCGTGACGCGCGAGCCGTGTCGGCATCACACAGTCAAACATGTCCATGCCCATGCCAATCATACGGAGCAGCTGCGGAGGTGTTCCCACACCCATAACATAGCGCGGTTTATTCATCGGTAGTCCGGGCGCCGAAGCCGCAACCTGGTGCAGCATTTCCTCTTCCGGCTCGCCTACACTGACCCCCCCGACCGCGTAGCCTGGAAAATCCATCTCCGCCAAACGTTGCGCACACTCAAGACGCATCGCCCCGTAAGTGGACCCCTGCACAATACCAAAAACATGGTGCCCCGCATCAAAAAAACCGGCATCCGTCGCATACTGGTGAAATTCACCCGCCCACTGAATTGTGCGTTCGACGGCCGTCCGGCAGGCATCTTCGTCGCACGGGAAAGGAGGACACTCGTCAAGCACCATGGCAATGTCGGAACCGAGGGCTGCTTGGATCTCAAAGCACTCTTTGGGACCCAAGAAAATGGCTCGTCCATCCAGATGGCTTTTAAAATGGATACCTTGGGGGGTGATCTTGCGCAGTTTAGACAGGCTGAAGACCTGAAATCCCCCACTATCCGTCAAAATAGGCTTATCCCACCCCATAAAACGATGCAGTCCACCCAGCTCCCGAACCAGATTAGGCCCCGGGCGCAGGTTGAGGTGATAGGTATTGCCGAGGATGATTTGCGCTCCGATGGCGTGAAGCTGCGTGGGGGTGACCCCTTTGACCGTTGCTTGCGTCCCCACAGGCATGAAAATCGGGGTCTCAATCTTACCATGGCGCGTCGTCAACTGTCCTCTGCGGGCATCACCCTCTTTACACAAAATTTTGAACATCCTACCTTGCAAAGCGAAAGCCATGGACATTGCAACGCAAGAGAGACTTTCACGTTGCCAGAGTCCAGCTGGGCAACCTTTATGAACCTTCGCTCATGAGTCTTGATAGTCCAAAATATAGATTAGACAACGTTGGCGGCCTCCGTGTCGCCTTCATCGCCGCGCGCTTTAACTTAGACCTGGTGGACGCCCTGCTCGAAAAGGGAATTGCCAGCGTCAAAGCAAACGGCGGAGTCGTCGCTGCCGTGGAGCGGGTGCCGGGGTCGGCCGAACTCCCCGTAGCCGCGGCAATCCTGGCAAAGTCCCTCGAAGTGGATGCGATAGTTGTGCTAGGCGTGGTGATCAAAGGAGATACCGACCATCACCTGATCATCGGAGAGAGCACAGCTCACGCGTTGACCTCGCTGGCGGTCGAGCTCAACCTCCCGATCATCAACGGAATATTGGTGACCAATGACCTCCCGCAAGCCCAAGCGCGGGCTTTGGGTGCTATGGATCGGGGAACGGAATTTGCCCAAACAGCACTTGAGATGGCTGCATTAAAAAACAAATGGAAGAAGTAAAACCAATCAACAAGAAGACCCAGCGCCGCGAAAATCGCATTGCGGCGATGCAGTTTCTCTACCAATGGGAAGTCAACCCCCCGGAAGTGCTCGCAGACGGGATTTGTCAGTTCTTTGAAAACCAAGAACACCCAAGAACCTACTTTGCATTCGCAGAAGAACTCGTCTACGGGGTTCTCAGCGAGCTTCAGCCAGTGGATGCGGAAATTCGGGAACACACCAAAAACTGGACCTTTGGCCGGATCGCCAAAGTCGACCTCGCTATCCTGCGCCTTGCCATTTACGAGCTCCTCTTTCGGACCGACATCCCACCGATTGTGACGATTGACGAAGCGATTGAGTTGAGTAAGGCATTTTCAACACCAGACTCGAAACGCTTCATCAACGGAATTCTAGATCAGATGAAAAACAAGATCACAAGACCCCTGCGCCGCGCTGCGGACTGAGGTTTTCGGTCAATTAAAGCGATTTCCCATGCGTTCACTTTTCGCCAAGTTTAAGAAGGGGCTAAGTAAGCAGACCCCGACCTTCCAGAAAGCCTTTAACAGTATTTTCAAGGGGGCGCAGATTGATGCTGAATCGCTTGATGAGCTGGAAGCCTCGCTCTACGGAGCGGACTTTGGCAGCGAAACTGTCGAAGAGATTCTAGAAGAAATAAAACTGGCGTACAAAGCAGACAAAAGCCTCCGCGGAGCGGATGCCGCAGCGATTGGTACAAAAGTGCTCAATCGTGTCTTGGCAGGATCTGAGGGCACCCTCACCCTCGGTGTCCATAAG
>PWZW01000296.1 GCA_003567255.1 Puniceicoccaceae bacterium
AAGCCGGGCAAGCCAATACTGGCCATAGTCGCAGCGACAAAGAACGCGGCCAGGACCGGTGCTTTGGTCGCCAAGCCTCCCATTTCCTGCATGTCGAAGGTTTGGCTACGGTGATAAATACACGTCGAAAGCATGAAGAGCAGCGCCACGGACAGGCCGTGAGCAACCATCAGCAAAATCGCACCGCCAACGCCGATCACGGAGAGTGTGGCGATGCCGAGAAAACAGTAGCCCATGTGCATGACCGATGCGTAGCCGATCATCTGCTTGAGGTCGCGCTGTGCCAGAGTGATGAGGCCGATAATCAGGACGTTCCCCAAGGCAAGCCAAACCAGCCAGGGCTGCCAGTTGAGCGCACCGAGAGGCACTAGCGGTGCGGCAATTTGAAGGAGGCCGTAAAGACCAAACTTTTTCAGCACTCCGGCGTGGAGCATCGCAGCAGCGGTCGGCGCGGCGGCGTAGCCGCGCGGAGCCCAGCTGTGGAAAGGAAAGAGGGAGACCAGAATCCCAAAACCAACCATCAACAGCGCGTAAATATTATTTTGTAGGGTCTCGCTCAGCGGAGCACTCGCCAGGTACGAGCGCAGCTCCAGCAGCGAAAAGCTCTCTGCTCCGCTTTGCGCATAGAGCATGATCAAACCGACGAGTGAGATCAGCGCACCGGCGGTGAGGTAAATCGTCATCTCCAGAGCTGCGGCCCGGCGCCCTGCCCCACCCCAGATACCGATCATGATAAAGGTCGGGATCAGCGCAAATTCGTGGAAGAAGTAGAAGAAGAAGACGTCGATAGAGGCAAAGGTACCGAGCAGTCCGCCAAACATAATCAGGAGCAAGGCAAGGTACAGGCTATGCCGCTCAGCCTTGGATTGCAGCGCAAAGAGCCCGGCGGCAAGGCCTACGACCGCCGCCAAAAGGTAGAGCGGCAGGGAAATTCCGTTTAAACCAAGGTGTAGATAGATACCGAAGGACTCCAGACCCGTCGCAACCCGGGTCACAAATTGATATTCACCACCCACATCTTTCCCAAACTGGAAGTAGAGCACCCCTGCCACCACCACTGGAAAGAGGAAACCAATGAGTGCAATCGTTTTCGCGACGACCGGACTCATCTTACTCCCGGCCAACAACGCCGCACCGAGCAAAATGGGCACGAGGACGGATGCAAGTAAGAGATTGGCGTTAAGATCTGTGAAATCGGTAAGCATGAGGATTTTTCAAGTCGAATGCGCCGAGGGTTCAGGCACTCAAGTGAAGCCAGCCCGCCGCAATTGCGAGAAGCAGCAAGGAGCCCAGTAGAAACCAGTAGACGTAGCTGTGGATACTCCCATTGTGAAGCCCACGCGAGGACAAGCCTAGCAGACCAATCACGCCGGCACCACCGCGAAGGATGAGTCCTTTAAGAAAGAAAACATCAAGGAAGGAAAGTAGCTCAGCGAAGCGCTGCTGCACTTTATCAACGTAAAAGCGGTAAATTTCGTCAAACCAGAGGCGGCTTTCCAGGAAATTGTAAATCGGCGCAGCCTTACGCTGCAGGCGGTCTTCTTTAGCCCCTTTTCCATAAAAAAAGAAGGAACCCAATAAACCGAGGATCCAGGCGACACTGCCCCAGATCAAGATCGTTGTGTAGAGTCCGTCGTACCGCTCCGCACTGCTCAAAACCGACAGCTCTCCTCCGATATAGCTGGTCAATTGCTCGGGCCAAAGCCCGATCTTGCCACCCAAAATGGAAAGCACAGCCAACAAAACAAGCGGTACCGTCATCAACAACCCGCTCTCCTTAGCGTGCGCGGCGTCATCGCTCTTTGGCTCACCCAAAAAGGCAATCCAGTAAAGACGCCCCATGTACCCGGCGGTCAACAGCGCCCCAAAGGTCAGCAAAACCATCACGCTCGGGTTAACGAGCCCACCAGCAATCAAAATAGCATCCTTACTGTAATAGCCGGACAGGCCATAAACGCCCACGAGGGCGAGAATCCCGATGAAGAAAGTAATTGAGGTGACGGGCATGCGCTTGAGCAATCCACCCATCTTGAAGATATTTTGCTCGTGGTGGCAGCCATGAATCACCGATCCGGCGGCGAGGAAAAGCAAAGCCTTGAAAAAGGCGTGGGTGATCAGGTGAAAAAGCGCAATCCCCGGATAGCCCAAACCAAAGGCGGCGGATACATAGCCGAGCTGCGAGAGCGTCGAGTAAGCCAGAATTTGCTTAATGTCCTTCCGCGCGTAGGCACAAAACCCGGCGTACAGCGCAAGGCCAACGCCGAGCCAGAGAATAAAGGTGAGCACCGACGGGGGGAAAAGGTAGGTGATCCGGATCAGGAAATAGCCACCCGCTGCGACCATTGTCGCGGCGTGAATCAGGGCCGAGGCCGGCGTCGGACCAGCCATCGCATCCGGCAGCCAGACGTGCAGAGGAAACTGGGCGGACTTCCCAATGAAGCCACACATCAAAAGCGCGGCAATCGTCGTGCTGATCAAAGCCGCATCGGTCTCCAGAACCGCTGCCATCTCCTGCAGATTAACCGTTCCAAACTGCCAATAGGCAAAGACGATACCAACGACGAAACCGAGGTCACCGATCCGGTTCACCACAAACGCCTTACGCGCCGCTGCTGCGGCTGCATCGCGCTTGAGGTAATGCCCGATCAACATGTAGGAACTGAACCCAACCAGCTCCCAAAATACGAAAATCATGATCAGGTTGTCTGCCAGAACGATTCCGAGCATCGAACACATGAAAATAGACAAGCCCCCGAAAAAGCGGGCGCGGTGAGGGTCTTCCTTGGCATAACCAACGGTGAAGACATGAATCAGAAAACCGACCAGAGCGACCATCGAGAGCATCGCCGCACTCGTCCCATCAAACAAAAAGCCCAGTGAGATCGTAAACGTACCGAGGGTTAACCACTCAAAAGATGCGGTATAGGTTTCCCCATCCACCCCCAACACAGCCAAAACCGTAAATACGCAGATCGCGGCAGCGGCACCGACGGAGAGTAAAGCGGCCAGGTTGGGAAGACGCCGACAAAAAAGCGCAATGAGCACCGCCGCCAGAGCGGGGGTCAGCATGGTTCCGATAAGATAGTGGGCAGTTGTCATGGGCTCTGAATCAGCTGCGTAAAGCGTTGAGTTGCTCGACCATCACCGTTTGGCGACGGCGATAGAGCGCGACGATGATCGCCAAACCAACAGCGACCTCAGCGGCAGCAACGGTGATGATAAAGAAGACAAATATATTGCCGTCCATGGTTTGGTTGTAACGGGAGAAGGCAACCAGCGCGACATTGACCGCATTGAGCATGAGCTCGAGCGACATGTAGATGATGAGGGTATTGCGGCGTAGCAGGACGCCAAGCAAACCAATCGCAAAAAGCGCCGCCGCAACCAGCAGATAAGCGTGGAGGCCAACCGTGATCATACCGAGCCTCCTTCCTTGGTGCCTTCGGCAGACTCACCCGGCGCGAGGTACTTTTTACTGACCACAATCACCCCGATCATGGCAACGAGGAGAAGAAAGCCTGCCATTTGAAACGGTAACATATACTTGGTAAAGAGGCCGTATCCAAAAGATTTGGCTGCAGTGGAAAAAGCGAAACCACCCTCGGTGCCTTCTGGCAACACGGCCGCCTCAGTCAAATCAACCTCGGGCAGTGCACCCAAACTCATGATGATCGAACCGAGCATGACGATAAAAAGCGCCGCCCCCACCGACGCCGCGGCAATCGACACTCGGTCCGCCGAGATCCGGTCCACTTTGTCCGTATCAATCAACATGATGATAAAGAGGAATAAGACCATCACCGCTCCAGCGTAGACCAACACTTGCAAGGCGGCTAGAAAGTAGGCTTCCAACAGAACAAACAAAGCCGCCGTACCAACGAAGGAAACGATCATAGCCATTGCCGCATTCACAGCGTTAGGGCTCAAAACCATAACCAAGGCAGAAATCAGCGTAATCGCGGCAAAGATGTAAAAAGTAACGTCAGCCATTTGGAAAACCACGGATTAAGGCGGGAAGACGGGTCGAACGAAAGAAAAAACTCACGAAAAGCACGCAAAGTTCCGACGATGAAAGCTCATCCCAAAAGCAGTGCTTCAGGTCACGATAAGGATTTGTGGTTGGGCACCCGCGCTCCCCACAGCGAACCCCCTTGCGAAAAAGCCACCCATGCGTTGGATTTGCAACCATTTGCAGACAGCTCAAGGCCTGTTTGCAAACCATGGAGTGGGCAAGCAGCTTCAATTAACGCTGATTGAAAACACTCAGAGATTCGGCGGCCAAGCATCAAAAAACCGGCCCAATGGACCGGTTTTGAGAAATTACCAAGTACGCTTTTTATGGCGGTTTGATTTCAAACGCTTGCGGCGCTTGTGATTGTTCATCTTGAGACGACGTTTCTTTTTAAGATTACCCATAACGAAAATTGATGTTGTTTGACGGAAAACCCCTCAGCAAGAAGTGAAGGAGCCACCTTGTAAAGCGTTTTTTGTGTGGAATATCTTTTGCAATCAACG
>PWZW01000245.1 GCA_003567255.1 Puniceicoccaceae bacterium
ATGAAAAAACCTTTATTCAACTGGCTCGATGCGCGCTCCGCAGGAGTGCTTTGCCATTTCACTTCCCTTCCCTCCAATGTCGGTATCGGAAACCTCGGCTTTGGAGCGCACCAGATGTTGCACTTACTCGCCAGTGCGGGAATGAAATCATGGCAATTCTGCCCACTCAATCCCACCGGGTTCGGAGACAGCCCCTACCAGTCGTTTTCGGCTTTTGCCGGAAACCCCTATGCCATCGACCTCGAGGCGCTTATCCCAAGTGGCTTAATCAGCACTGAGGACCTTGCTCCCCTGCACGACCTCCCCCACGATCACGTCGATTACGGCAACTTGTTTGAGCGCTTTTGGCCAGTCCTCGGACGCGCTTTTCACCGCTTTTGCGAGTCTAAGCACGACGAGGTGCTGGACTACGGAAGCTTCTCAGCGTTTTGCGAAGCTGAAAACGCTTGGCTTGAGGATTATGCCGCCTTCATGGCCTTGAAAAAGCATTTCAACGGAGCGCCTTGGTACGAGTGGCCGATCTCCCACCGAAAATATTCTAAAAAAGTAGTCAGTAACCTTCCCAAAGACGTTTCCCAAACCGCGCAGGCCTATTCATTTTTCCAATATCTTTTCTATGCGCAACTCGCTAAATTGCACGAGCATGCCTCCGCCTCGAAGATTTCATTGATCGGTGACATTCCGATTTTCGTCTCTGGAGACAGTGCCGATGTTTGGGCAAATCCCGAACTCTTCCTGCTTACTCCCGATTTGAGGCCCGAATATGTTGCGGGCGTTCCGCCAGACTATTTTTCAGATGATGGGCAACTTTGGGGAAATCCGCTTTACGACTGGGATGCCCACTCAAAAAGTAAATATAAGTGGTGGATCGCGCGATTGGAAATGACCTTGCGCCACCTCGACGTGGTACGCCTCGACCATTTCCGGGGCTTTGAGGCCGGATGGTCCGTTCCCGCCAAATCAAAAACCGCACGAGATGGCGAATGGGTCAAAGGCCCAGGAATCGAGCTTTTCAAAGCACTCTGTAAAGCACTGCCGCAGGCGAAATTGATCGCTGAGGATCTCGGCGTGTCCAGCAGCGCCTTGCGTACCTTACTCGCAGAAACTGGCCTGCCTGGCATGGCTGTGCTCCAATTCGCTTTCGGAGATGGCCCCGAGAATGCTTTTCTTCCTCACAATCACACCGCAAACAGCGTAGTCTACAGCGGCACCCACGATAACGACACTTCTCTGGGCTGGTACCAAACAGCTGACGCCGACATCCAGGATCACTTTCGTCGCTATTTTGGAGTCTCCGGTGAGCATGCCGGCTGGGACCTTATACGTGCTTGCTTCCGTTCACCAGCGCGACTTGCACTTATCCCTATTCAAGACCTCATGAGCCTGGGTTCCCCTTCTCGGCTAAATACCCCGGGAACCGCGCAGGGCAATTGGAACTGGCGTTTTCAAACGTGGCAGTTGGAAAACCTGCAGCGTGAGAGCGCACAGTATCTCCGTGAAATCGCTGAACTGTACGGCCGCTAGAAAACACCCACACGCTTGCGCAACCCGCATTCCCGCGGTTGGGCCTAAGCCCCTTATTCCTCCATGGGATCCACTTCCGGCTCTTTGGTCTTGGCGATCAATGTGTAGAGACAAGGTATCACGAATAAGGTAAAAATCGTACCGATAGCCATGCCGCCAACCAGCACCAGGCCGATGGAATTTCTTGCTGCCGCCCCGGCACCTGTCACCAAAACCAAAGGAAAATGACCAAAAACCGTTGCGGCACTCGTCATCATGATCGGCCGCAAACGAGTCATTGCCGCTTCCCGTACCGCAGTGACTTTATCTTTTCCGTCCGCCTGCAGATTGTTTGCAAATTCAACAATCAAAATGCCGTTCTTGGCCACCAACCCGACCAAAGTAACCAACCCAACTTGCGAGTAGATATTCATTGTTGTGCTAAAACTATTGGTCCAGAAGGGTAAATTGGGATCCATCATCCGGAGAAAGGTAAAACACAACGCCCCAAACATCGCGAGCGGCACAGACCCAAGCAAAATAATGAGCGGATCCCGAAAGCTGTTGAATTGCGCGGCCAGCACAAGGAAGATCATCAGTACCGCTAAAATGAATACCGGCAGAAAAGTGTTGCCCTCTTCCCTTAGCTGACGCGACTCCCCAGTGTAGTCGACCCTATAACCCTCCGGCAAAATTTCCTCCGCAGCCCCGTCGAGAAAGTCGAGCGCCTGCGCGAGAGGACGAATCGCCACGCCGCTAAGTTTCACTGCATTCAACTGCTGGAAACGATTCAAGGTTCGGGGAATGACCCGCTCCTCAAAGCGCGCGATTGTGCTCAGCGGAATCAAGGTGCCATCAGGTCCACTCACGTGGATGTCCCCCAGTTGCTCAGGGTTCAAGCGACCAGTCCGCTCAATTTGAGGAATGACGCGGTAGCTTCGGCCATCGATGTTGAAAAAGTTAACAAACCCGCCGCTCATCATGGTCGCAATATCTTGCCCAACATCTCTCATACTCAGCCCCATTGAGGCGATTCGGTCGCGATCCAACACCAATTCCACTTCCGTTAAATCGACCTTCGTATCGATGATAAGCGGGAAGGCGAACATACCACTCTCCGTAGCCCGGCCTTGAAGTTGCCGCGCAAACTCAAGGATGATGTCGACTTCAACCGTTGAGGAGATGATGAACTCAACCGGAAAATCCCCTCCCCCGGGAAGTGCCGGAGGCAATGTCGGGAAGACCGAAAGGCCGGCGATATCATCAAGCGCAACTGCCAATTCCGGCAACACCTCAAAGACCGTCCGCTCCCGTTCATCCCAAGGCTTTAAAATCAAGCCTCCAAAACCACCGTTGGGTAGGGTGAGTTGGAAACTGTAGTTGGTTTCCTCAATATCAAAAAACGCTCGATTAATGGCTTCCGTATTCCGAACCGCTTCATCAATGGAGTAATTCGACGGAGCGTCGCCAACTACGGATATGATCACACCTTGATCCTCGGTCGGAGCTAACTCCTTCGGAGATAAGATAAACATTGGGACACAAGCCAAAGCCAAAAAGATCCAGACCATGTACACTGCTGGTCGCGAACTGAGCAGTGTATCCAAAACCCGGCCATACCCCTGCCTCAGCTGACTGAAGCGGCGGTCAATCCAGCCTCCCATCTTACTGGACTCCGCGCCGCCCCTCAGTACTGCCGCCGACAATACGGGAGAGATCGTCAGGGCAACCATCCCGGAGATCAAGACGGCCCCAGCGAGCGTAAAAGCGAATTCCCTAAAAAGAGATCCTGTGAGCCCGCCCTGCAAACCAATGGGCACGTAAACCGCCGCGAGCGTAATCGTCATCGCAAAAATGGGACGGACTAACTCTCGGGCACTCACCATTGCAGCCTTGCGACGTGCCATGCCTTCACGGATTCTCCGTTCCGTGTTTTCCACCATCACAATGGCATCGTCCACCACCAACCCAACCGAAAGCACAATCGCAAGCAGGGTAAGCAAATTGATGGTAAAACCAAAAATCTGCATGATAAACATCGCGCCAATTAAAGAAAGCGGTATCGAGACCACCGGCACGAGAACCGTGCGGAAAGACCCCATGAAAAGAAAAATCACCAAAACCACGATGACTAAGGTCTCCATGAGCGTTGAGACCACCTCAGCAATTGCGTTCTCAATGTAGGTCGTTGAGTCATAGCCAACATCGGCAACTAAGCCGGTAGGCAGCTCTTCGCGAATCGCTTCCAATTCTTCCCGGACCAAACGTATCACATCCACCGCATTGGCATCGGGCAAGACCCACACACCGATAAACACCGCCGGGCTCCCCGAGAAACGCACCTCGGTCTCATATTCACGCGCTCCAAGCTCAACTTCAGCGATATCTCTTAGACGGATGATAGTATCTCCATCCGCCCGCACCACCAGGTTTTCAAAATCTGCAGTTTCTCGAACGTCCGTATCCGCGCGCATCGGCACTGCCACAAGCGCACCTTTCGTCTGTCCAACGGCGGAAAGAAAGTTATTCGCCTCCAGCGCCGCCCTTACCTCCGCAGGGCGCACCGAAAGGGCGGCCATCCGATCCGCCTGCAACCAGATGCGCATAGCAAAGGTACGTTCACCAAGAAGCTCCGCTCGCTGAACGCCCGCAACCGTCGTCAACCTCGGTTGCACGACTCTGGCGATGTAGTCAGTGATTTCGTTGGAGGCTAAAATTTCACTCGAAAATGATAGGTAAGCTGCGGCGATCTGCTCGTCTGCAGGCTCGATATCAATCGTCGGCACTTCTGCTTCCGGTGGCAGGTCTGCCCTTACCTGATCGACTTTAGCACTGATCTCGGCAAGCGCTCGTGTCGCCTCGTAATTGAGCTCGAGACGCGCGGTTATTGTCGAAAGCCCCTGTACGCTTTCCGACTGGATGTAATCAATCCCATCTGCCGAGGCAATGACCCGCTCAATGGGCGTGGTGATGAATCCCCTCACCAAATCAGCGTCCGCACCAACAT
>PWZW01000048.1 GCA_003567255.1 Puniceicoccaceae bacterium
ATTGTCGAAAGCCCCTGTACGCTTTCCGACTGGATGTAATCAATCCCATCTGCCGAGGCAATGACCCGCTCAATGGGCGTGGTGATGAATCCCCTCACCAAATCAGCGTCCGCACCAACATACGCAGTCCGAATGACAATGGAGGCATTTTCACTCTGCGGATATTGCCGCACAGTCAGGCTTTGAATCGCCTGCCCCCCAAGGATCAATATTAGCAGCCCGACAACCACCGCAAGGACAGGCCGTCGTACAAATAAATCAGTAAAGGCAGGCTTCGGTAGCATTGGATATTCCCGTTGGTATAAATTAAAACTTATGGCACTCGCCAATGCGCCTAGCTGTTGCCAGGTGTGGGTGATTCCTGAGCATCCGGCGGGGCATCCTGGCTTATCCGTACCCTCATGTTATTACGCAGCTTGAATGCACCGGATGCGACCACACGGTCGTCCGCCTCCAAACCCTCCACAATTTCCACAAAATCTCCCCGGCGTTCACCACTGCGCACAAATTTTTGCTCCACGATGAGCGCCCCATCCGCATCGCCTTCTTCCCCTTCTTTGGGTTTGATGATAAAGACTGAGTCCCCATAAGGAGCGGAAACGAGGGCCGTTAATGGTATAGCCAACACTTCTCTACGCTCTCCCTGGACCACTCGGACTTGCCCAAACATACCGGGCCGCAACAATCCCTCCTCATTTTCCAAAGTCCCTTGCAATCGAATCGAGCGAGTCCGAATATCCACCGAGGGATCAATCGCGGTCAATTCTCCAAGTGACAATGGTCCCCGATTTCCGTCCAATCGCAGCTCAATCCGCTGCCCAACAGCAACTTCAGATAAGCGTTGTTGCGGGAGAGTGAAATCGACAAAAATCGGCACAAAATTCTGTAGCGTGACAATTGGCGTACCCGCGGCAACGTACTGACCGACATTTACCTGCCGAATACCCGCTTGGCCCGCAAAGGGAGCGACTATTGTCTTCCGAACTAGCACAGCTAGAATATTTTCCCGGGCCGCTTCCGCCTGCCGCAATTCTGCCCGTGCCAAGTCGAGATTACTTTGAGGCAACGCTTGAGAACCCACCAAAGCTTCCGTTCGCTTGAACTGCACCCTTGCCAGCTCAACCGCCGCCTCAGCCGCCGCTAGCTCGGCCTCTTCCACAGAAGTGTCTAGACGCACCAAAACGTCTCCCCGCTCGACTTGCTCCCCACTGCGAAAGCCAACCTCCCGGACCACGCCGGGTAACTCAACCTCAAGTAAGGCCCCCTCAACTGGTGAAAGCGTCCCCACAGCATTAAATCCACGATCCCAGGTAAGGCGCTCCACCTTCGCTTCGCTCACCGACACCTCTTGGACCGGAGGCTCCTGCGCGGACAAGGCTTTAAACTGAGCTGCCTTAATCATAGCCAACCCACCCAAAGCAACACCTAAAAACAGCAAGCCCAGAAATATTTTTTTAATCATCACAACTTTTTCGCATAAGCAGTTAAACATCTGTTTGAATTAAGCAACCGTAAGGATCTCATTTATTCAACAAACTTGCCTTGGAAAAATCAGGACAACCTACAGCATTTTGATGTTGATAGCCGCTTAAGTGCCTATGCCGCAATTTCCATAAAACACACCCGACTCATGCAAGCACTCAATCTCAAACCTATGCCGATCACCCTACCGCCAGAGGTCGAGGTATTTTGGGCAAATTTCCTCAAAACGGCGGATTTTGAAAAAGTTGAATCAACCATTCAAGTGCTTAGCGACGGATTTACCAAAGAACGCAGCCAAGGGTTTGTGGATTACACAGATACTCAAATCGGACAGCTCGCCTACGGCCTCTTCTTTTTTCCGCGTACTTGGGCCATGTGCCGCTTCCCGCTAAATGAAATCATTCAATTTCGCCGTTGGCTACCGGCGCTTGACGCGAAAACCCCATTTCAGATTCTGGACCTCGGCTGCGGGACCGGCGCCGCCAGTCTATCCGCGGCACACGGCCTTCGCCAGGCCGGATTGAGTAACCAAATCGAAATACACGCCGTCGACCACTCCCGGGGTGCACTTAAACAAATGGAAGCCTTGCTTGAGGCCGGCAGCAACCAGCACTTTGCCAACTGTTCACTCAAAACAGAAGTACGCGAACTCCTCAACTTCCCGCCTCAGCTTAAACAAGCACACTACCATCTAATCCTTTGCTCATTCGCTTTAAACGAGCTGAGCGCCTCACAACGCGAATTTGATCCGGTTAAATGGCTCGCGAATTTGAAACCCAGCCTCCGCGAGGGCGGCCTTGTCCTCGTCATCGAACCTGCCTTGAGAGCTACCGCCCGCCAACTTCAAGCAACTGCCGATCACCTCATTCACGAGAATACATACCACAACTGGGGCCCTTACCTCCACGACGGCCCCTGCCCCATGCTTAAAGGCGAGCGCTTCTGGAACCACGAATGTCGACGCTGGACACCGCCAAATTCCCTAGAACTTCTCAACCGAAAGCTCTGGAGAAGCGTTTCCGAACTAAAATTCAGTTACACCGCCCTTGGCCTTAACTCAGCCCCGGCAGTTCATCCAAGCTTCCCGAAAGGGCCGCAAACATGCCGCCTTACCTCGCCTATCAGCCAAAAAAAAGGCTTTTTACTTTGGAGTGGTGTGGGCACCGACGGGGCCGTTCATGTCTACGAATTACAGACGAGAGGAATGAAAAAAGCCGAAATCAAAAACCTTGGCAAAATTGAGCGAGGGACCTTGCTCAATTTCTCAGCACTTCAAGCAATTGGCGACCCCCCTAGGCAACGCCTGCCCGACGCAAATACGCTAAAAATCCTCCACCAATAGCGTCCGGCAAACAGCTCTCCCCCAAAGCACCCTTCAAAAACCAAGCCTACGTTACCCATCCTCACACAATCTTCACGATTTAGGTATTTGCTTCGGCACGTTTCTTTCTACAGTTCGCTTTTATGACTCGGTCAGTTGCCTTCGCCATCTATCTCTTTTCAGCCCTTTTCTTCGGGAGTTTTTTCATCTGGCCCATCCTGCAGATCCTTAAGGACGGCTTTATCGATTCTGATGGTGTCTTTACCGTAGCCTACTTTTTAGAGGTTTTTCGAAATCCGCTTTACATGGAGGGCCTGCGCAACTCCTTCGGCATGGCCATTTTTTCGACTCTGCTGTCCCTCTTAATCGCACTTCCCCTAGCCTTCGTTTCAGACCGCTACACCTTTCCCGGAAAAAAACTGTTTTCAGCCCTCATCCTCCTACCGATCATGCTCCCCCCTTTTGTTGGTGCCATCGGGATACGCCAAATTCTGGGGCAGTATGGAATGCTCAACTCATTCCTCGAAACCATCGGCATTTTAGCCGATGGCGCGACGATCGACTGGCTGGGCCAAAACCGATTTTGGAGCATCATCATTATGAATGCCCTCAGCCTTTATCCGATCCTTTATCTAAACGCTGTGGCTTCCCTCGCCAACATTGATCCAGCAATGGAAGAGGCCGCCGAGAATATGGGGTGTACCGGCTTTAAACGCTTTTTTAAAATAACTCTCCCCCTGATGCGACCCGGACTATTCGCCGGAAGCACCATTGTTTTTATCTGGGCCTTTACCGAATTGGGTGTACCCCTGATTTTTGACTACCAAGCCCTGACTTCTGTTCAGATTTTCAACGGCATCAAAGACATTGGAGGTAATCCCTTTCCCTTCGCTCTGGTTACGGTGATGCTGCTCTTCTCAGTATTATTTTATGCAATAGGGAAAGGTCTCTTCGGTCGCAACACCTTTGAAATGATGGCCAAGGCCAGTCATGCAGGGGTCGCCAAAACGCCCGGCCCACTGGGCAAGTTTATTTGCTTCGGCCTTTTTGCGGGGGTGACTTTTGTCGCCCTCCTTCCTCACTTGGCGGTCATCGGTATCGCTTTTTCCAACGACTGGTACCAAACCATCCTCCCCACCGGGTGGACCCTCGATAATTTTGGAATCGCCCTCGGCCACGAACTCACCGTTCCAGCAATTCGCAACAGTCTGCTTTACGCGGGTATTGCTACACTTCTCAATATCTTTATCGGCGTTTGCATCGCATTTATCGTCGTGCGTACCAAACTCCCCGGCCGCAATGTACTCGACACTCTCGCGATGCTTCCGCTGGCTGTGCCCGGACTCGTCATTGCCTTCGGCTACCTGGCAATGACCCGGGAAGGACGCTTCTTTCATTTCCTTGATCCGATCGATAACCCAACCGCCCTGCTTATCATCGCCTACGCAGTGCGAAAACTGCCTTTCGTCGTGAGGGCCGCCGTCGCGGGACTCCAACAAACCAGTGTTACTTACGAAGAAGCGGCTCAAAACCTGGGCTGCTCGCCCTTCAAGGCATCCTGTGTCATCACACTCCCCCTAATCGTCGCTAACCTCCTGGCTGGAGGCTTACTAGCTTTTTCACAATCCATGCTGGAAGTTTCCGACTCCTTGATTCTCGCCCAAAAACAGGAGTTTTATCCCATCACGAAAGC
>PWZW01000069.1 GCA_003567255.1 Puniceicoccaceae bacterium
CACTCCGGCAGCCCGCCCAAGCGCAAGCGATCTTCCAAACGGGATACACCAAACAACGGCAACTCGTCCACCAACACTGGCGTGAGATGCACCACCCGTTTTCGCCCGGCAAGGCTGTCCTGAAACTTTCGGGTCGCAGCCAACGTCGATGAACCCGTAGCAAGCACCCGCACCTTTGGAAATTCATCCGCCGCAATCTTAAGAACCTCGCTGGGATTTTCCGTCTGGTGGATCTCATCCAAAACGACGAGTGAACCCTCCGCAATCTGTTGGAAAAAATGCTCCGCATCTTCGAGTAAAAGGCGATTTCGCGGCAAGTCGCAGTTCAAGAAAACCGCATCCCCCCAATGCTTCGCGAGGGTTGTCTTGCCCACCCGGCGCACCCCCGTGAGCCAAACAATCGACGCCCGCCGCCAGGCACGCTCTATCCGATTTATCCAAAAAGATCGCTCAACCATGGAATTAAGATTTACACATAGACGTCTAGATGTAAAGTTCAACTTCGAGGCACCACGTGTCCTAGTGCGTCCGCCCCATTGTATTGACGACTTGCTTGCGGGCGCGATAGATCCGGGTTTCCACCGCTTTTTCGGAGATGCCGAGGATGCGGGCACATTCCCGCTGGGAATGCTCTTCCAACACATGCAAGACGAAGGGCGCTTTTAACTTGGGAGTTAGCTCATCCACCGCCCGAAGCGCGCGGACGTTTGAATCGCGCAGCTCGGTCGTTTCCGCCGCGTTCGGCTGACTGTCTGAAAGTTGGTCCTCAAGGGAAGGCCCTTCATCTTCGCCGCTTGAACCCGTCGGCGCAAAAAGGCTGAAGACCTTTCGCCGCCAGGCCCTGCGGGCGTAGTCCCGGCAGAGGTTGGACGCGATGGTGAAGATCCACGTCGAAACCTTTGCCTTGGGCTTAAAGCGTCCGGCATTCCGGTAGACGCGAATAAACGTCTCTGCAGCAATTTCCGCCGCATCGGCCTCGTTTTTGAGAAAACGATAAGCGTAACGAAAGACGGGCTCCTTATGGCGGACCATTAATTCGCGCAGAGCCCTTTCATTCCCTTCGGCAACGGCAAAAAGGAGCGCTTTATCGGGGTCGTCCATCTGGCTCACTCTGGTTGACTCAACGCCTCTGCCGCCATCTGGCGTAGGATGGGTCTCTTTTCCTCTGGCAAGCGATTCAGAATCTCGAAATAACGCTCCACACTCAGGGCCTGGAGATCTCCGTGAATCCCATGAACCTCGCGGATCGCGAGCGCTACGGGTTCGGTCAAACCATCCTCACTCTCCAGGAGTTGGGCAAGGTCACCAGTGGCGACTCTGAAGCGAGCGAGCATCTCCTGCCTGCGAGCCTCATATGATTCCTCCACCAGACCGAGTTCCGCCCGGAGGCTTTCGTCCAGCGACAGACGCTCGACAAAACTCTCGTGGTGATAAGCGACCGGCATTTCCTGGCGAAGAAAGCCAAAGAAGACCAGCACGCAGGAAGCGACCGCGACCACTGCGACGGAAAAAAATAGAATGATAAAACGAAACATAGCTTAAAAAAGGTGGGGCAAAAGTTCAACGAGACCGGACGAGCCGAAGCCATCCAGCTTAGGCGATCAATGGTGAGGCCGAGTCGTGTGAAAGCAGCTGAAGAGATCGGTATCGCTAAGACACTCCAGCCCAAGCGTATCCGCCTTGACGACCTTGGGCTGAGCAAACTGTGAGGCGACCGCGGTTGTGGTGACCGCAGTGAAGGCGGTGAAGACGAGTAAAATAGCCGCCATTCTTGGCTGCATAAAGACCGTCAGGGTGCGGGTCCAAGGATCGACACGGGCATCCTGCCCAGCCGCTTCATGCCGAATACGCCGAAGGACGCGATCCTCCAGATCGGAAGGACAACTGGGCAGAGCTTCGCTCCGCAGTCTTTCCCAAATTTCATCTGATTGGTTACCATTCATATGCTTTGAAACGCAGCGATGTGCGCGATCCCTCAAAGTTTTTTCACAATTTAAGGCAAAAGTTTTCGAGCCGCTTTAAAAGACATCAGATTTTTTGAGGGGTATGGCAATGCATCTCGTTACAAGGATTGAACCAACCGAAAAGAAAATCCCAGAACCCAAATCAAGATCCATCAAATGAAAAAGCTTACATCACTCTCCCTCGGCCTCCTTTTCGGCGGCTTCCTCTTGTCATCGGCCAACGCTGAAGTTGAGGCAAAAACGGCCACGGCCCTAACTGAACCTTACCTGAAGATACAGCAGGGACTATCTGCGGACGACCTCGCTGCCGCGCAAGCCGCCGCGCTGGCGTTTGTCGACATCATTCCTGGAAAGCTGCCGGAGGCATCCGCAGCATCAGCATCTGAGCCAATGCGGACAGCCGCCAAGCAAATCCAGGATGCCACAACGCTCGACAACGCTCGCCCCGCTTTCTTAAAGCTTTCAAATCAGATGATCACCCTAAGCAAGGCGCTTGGCGTGAGCAGCGACCACGAGCTTTTCATCGCGAATTGCCCCATGGCATTCAATAATCAAGGCGGACAATGGATACAGAAAGGTGAAGCCATCGCCAACCCCTACTTTGGCGCGTCAATGTTTCGCTGTGGCGAAATTGTTGAAGCAATCACTGAAGTCGCAGCGGACGATCACGCAGCTCATCACTAAAGAGGTTTGACTGATCTGTTGAAATGAAATCAACTCCTTTTATGTTGCGTTCACTTCTGATTGCAGCGCTTGCCGCTTTTCTGGTTGGCTTCGGCCGTCCCGATTGCGTTTGCTGTGCGCTGGCATCGGCGACGCTCCCGGAGGCCGAAACGAGAGAGCAGGGCTGCTGCCCGGCTCCGGAGCATACCGAGGACGCGCCTTCGACGGGCGGGCATTGCCAAGGCGCAGATCAGTGTCACGCCCTCACCTGCGCCGATCTTCCGGTTACTTCGGCTGACCAAGCGGTCGCAGCACAAATTCGGACGCTTGCTGTGGCCATGCCACTGCTCACCCAACTGCTTGAACTTCACCTCCCCGCAAATGGGCCGGTGATCGCATGGGCTCCGCCACCGCAAATCCAGGCGGCACCGCAAGCCATTACGGTGCTCTACTGCGTCCACCGCTTATGAGCCACTGATCGCCGGGCATCCCCAGAAGGAAGCTCAGGCGATCTTCACTGCCGCACCTAAGCTGTTTCCTAAAACAGCAGACTTCGTGTGGCCGTTTTTGCGTGTGCGCGCGTCGCGGTGCTGTTCTGCAACGCACCGTGCCCTGCGCGACCTCAGCCTTCCGTCCTCCCGAATCCTCAACTCAGCCTATCATCATGTTTCGCCTTTTCTTTATCGCACTAATTCCGATCACCGCCTTCTCCGAGTCCCTCGGGCCCGACGCGCTGGCGGAGCTGGCTTTTGAAAACAATCCGGCTTTGGCGGCGGCGCAGGCGCGTACGGAGGTGGCCGATGCGCGGGTCCCGCAGGCCCGCGCCCTGCCCGATCCGGAGCTCATGTATGGGTACTACGCGCAGAGTATGGGTGATCGTCAGGAGCTGTCCGTCCGCCAGGGATTCCCCTATCCCGGCACCTTGAGGCTGCGTGGCGAGGTGGCTGGCGCAGCGGTTGAGGCCTCCACGCTGACGGCGGAAAACCTCCGTCGCAGCATCACCGCAAACATCCACACGGTCTACGCCGACCTCGCCTATGTCCAGGCATCCATCGCGCTCCTCGAACAAAACAGCCAGCTCTTCGCTCAAACCGAGAGCCTGATTGAGGCGCGCATTGAAGCGGGCCGCGCCGGCAGTGCCGAGCTGCTCCGCGCCCGCATCGCCCGCGCACGGGTCGATGATGAGCAGACAGTTTTGGAAGCGCGCCTGCCCGCGTTGGCGGCTCGCTTGAACGCACTCCTCGGTCGACCGGCCAACACCCCGTTGCCCGACCTGCAGGCCCTCGGCGATTACCTCACCAGCGTAAGCCCGGCACCTTTGCCTACTTCCCCCGGCGCAGACAACCCAGAGCTGCGCGCGCTCGACCGTGTCGCCGCCGGCCAACGCTCCGCCATCGAGCTCGCCCGCAAATCCGGCCGCCCCGACTTTTCCGTGGGGCTTGGGTGGATGGATACTGGTTCCGGTCGCCAGGACGACGTTAAAATCCTCTTTGGGCTTAGCCTGCCGATCTGGCGCGAGCGCTACCGCGCCGCCGACCGCGAGGCCCGCGCGGAAGTGCGCGCGACCGAGAGCGAACGCCTCGACCGCCAACTGGCGCTCAACGCCGAGCTGACCGAAGCGCTTGAGCGTCACCGCGACACTCAACGCCGATCCCACCTCTACGGTGAAATGCTCATCCCGCAGGCCCGCGACGTCGTCGCCGCCGAGGAAAGCGCCTACAGTTCCGGCGAAACCGATCTTTTGAATCTCATCGAAGCCCAGCGCGTCTTACTCGACCTCGAACGCGTTGAACAAGAGGCCCTCGCCGAACAAGTCCGCACCGCCGCGATCATTCAGAGGATCGCTGGGAATCAG
>PWZW01000239.1 GCA_003567255.1 Puniceicoccaceae bacterium
GGGGTTATGCGTCCGTCGGTCCAGATTTCAAGGGTAAGCTTATCGTAATCGGTCATCTGCCCAACACGGGTGTTTTCGACCGAGTACTTTACGAGTTTTACCGGGCTGAAAAGCGAGTCGATCGGGATGACACCGATGGGTTGATCCTCGGTTTTATTATCCTCACCGACACAGTAACCACGGCCTACACGCCCATCCATCTCGGCTTGGAAGCGTTGCTCCTTATCGAGCGTACAGATGATCTGGCTGGGGTTCACCACGCTCACGCCTGGAGGCACTTCGAGATCGGCGGCTTTAACCGCTCCCTCACGAGTGACGTCAATGGACAGCTTGAAGGGCTCACGGTTTTCCGAAGTAAGGAGTACTTTTTTCAGGTTAAGCACGATGTCCGTGACATCTTCTACAATCCCCTCAACACTTTGGAATTCGTGATCAACGCCATCGATACGAACCGAAGCAATGGAAGCACCCTCAATGGAGCTGAGCAGGACTCGACGCAGCGAGTTCCCGATAGTGTGACCGTAACCTGTTTCGAAAGGTTCGGCAGTGAAAATGGCATGGTTTTCAGACGAGTTTGCCTCGTCCTTCACCAGTCGATTCGGAAGTTCAAATTTGCCTAGACGCTTTGGCATGGTATGGCTCTGGGTTTCTCGGTTATAAGGAGGATTGGAATGTGTGAAAACACACAATAAAACAGCACAGTCGATTAACGGCTGTAGTACTCGACGATAAGCTGGACATTCACGCCGCTTTCGATTTCAGCTCCGTCCGGGAGACGGTTGACCGAGGCTTTGAGGGTATCCGCGTTGAGCGTGAGCCACTCAGGTGCGCCTCCACGGCCCTGACTTTCCTCAAGGGAACGGGTGGCCAATTGGCGGGAGGAGGTGCGTTCGCGGACCTCAATCTCGTCACCAGCGCGGATGGCATAGCTGGAAATATCTGTTTTACGCCCGTTGACAAGGATGTGTCCGTGGCCGACAAACTGACGGGCAGCGGAGCGAGATTTCGCGAAGCCGAGGCGGTAAACCACATTATCGAGACGAGACTCCAACATGGTGAGGAAGATCTCACCGGTTACTCCGCGCTGCTTCTTGGCGCGCTCAAAGAGCAAACGGAATTGTTTTTCCGTCATACCGTACATGTAACGAAGCTTTTGCTTTTCGTTTAGGCCGATGGCGTACTCACTGAATTTACGGCGTAAACGCGGACCATGTTGCCCAGGAGGGTGTGGTTTACGCTCAAATGCTTTAGTCGGCGCAAAAATCGCCATGCTAAAACGGCGATTAATACGGGTAGTCGGTCCTGTGTAACGGGCCATAGTATTACTTAATTTTGGTCTGCGGAGAATTTATTTGCGTCTACGTGGCAGAAACACGTTAGACACGACGACGTTTAGGTGCGCGACAACCGTTATGAGGAACTGGAGTCACATCAATAATAGCGGTAACGATCAAGCCGAGTGCCTGAAGTGCACGGAGAGCAGAATCACGGCCCATTCCGGGTCCTTTGAGTTTTACCGAAACTTCTTTCATGCCGTGTGAGAGGGCGACCCGGCCAGCGTCCTGCGTCACTACTTGCGCAGCGTAGGCAGTGGATTTACGTGATCCGCGGAAGTTGCACTTACCTGCACTACTCCAGGAGATCACGTTCCCGCGAACGTCAGAGAAAGTAACCTTGGTGTTGTTGAAGGTTGCGAGAACGTTAACGACACCAGTCGTGACATTCTTGCTACCCTTTGCACGGCGAATCTTGAGATCGCCCAAATCACTCTTCAGCAAATCTGCAGCCGTTTCTTCCTTCTTCTCAGGCTCAGAGGCTTCGTTTGCGGCATCGCCGGAGACGGCACCCGTATTTTCAAGCTCTTCGGCCGCGTCAGTTTTAGTTTCTTCGCTCATGTTCTTGGATCAAATTAAAATTATTTCTTGCGGACCGCACCGATCGTCTTGCGGGCACCCTTGCGGGTACGGGCGTTCGTGCTGGTGCGCTGGCCACGGACAGGGAGGCCACGCATGTGGCGGAGGCCACGGTAGCTCCGGATGGCGCTCAAACGTTTCACATTACCGATCACTTCCCGGCGCAAGTCACCCTCAACGATGAACTGTTTTTCGGTAATGATGGAAGCCAATTTATTGATTTCCTCTTCGCTCAACTCGCCTGCTCGGCGGTTCGCATCGTAACCAGACTCGGCAAGCACTTGCTTTGCGCGTGTCGGCCCTACGCCGTAAATGTAGCGCAGAGAAAACTCTAATTTCTTGTTGGCGGGAATATCGACTCCTAAGATACGTGGCATGACTAAAAAAGGTTACAACCGCACAATTGCGGAAAAACGGTGGATAATGACAAAAAATATGGTTTTGGAAAGTTAAATATTCGGGATTGTTAAAATTTCTGCACCATCTTCAGTAATTAAGATGGTATGTTCAAAGTGTGCGGCAGGTTTACGGTCGCGCGTCACCGCGGTCCATCCATCTGAAAGCATCTCGATTTTCGGAGAACCGAGAGTGATCATCGGCTCAATCGCCACGGTCATGCCTGCCTGAAGCCGGGGGCCGGAGCGGGCGCGTCCGAAATTTGGGATTTGAGGCGCTTCGTGCATAGATTCGCCGACGCCGTGACCGACAAAATCTCTAACGATGCCCAGCTTTTGTTTCTTTATAAAACTTTCAACCGCGTGGGAAACATCCCCTACCCTTTTACCGGATCGAGCTGCGCGAATAGCTTTTTCGAGTGCGATTTTTGTGCTGTCAACGAGGTGGATGTGCTCAGGTTTGCCGTCGCCGATAATAATCGTCAGTGCGTTGTCGCCGATAAACCCGCGATAATCGACAACAACATCGAGTGAAAGGACATCGCCCTCTTTGAGGAAGCGGCGGATATCCCCAATTCCGTGGACCACCTCTTCATTGACTGAGATGCACGTATGGGCGGGAAAAGGATTGATGGACGAACCTGGATCGTAATTGAAGCAGGCAGACTTGGCGCCGAGCGCTTCCATTTCCCTTCGGCCGAGTTGGTCGAGGTCGTAAGTGGTGATCCCGGCCACCGCAGCCGCCTTCATTTTATGAAGTACCGTGGCGGCGATCTGACAGGCTTCCCTAATGGCTGCAATTTTTTCCTCTGATCGGAAGAGTGACATTGCTGAAAGCGAGTGATGGATGAATCAAAGAACAAAGATGTTTTCCCTCAGGAAAGCATCCAATGGTGCTTACTTGAAGAACCACGAAACGATGCCGAGCGCAAAGAGAGCGAGTGACATGTAAAAGAGCGGGCGCCATGCCTTCCAGAAATCCTTGAGTCCAGCGGAGTCGACCATTTGCTTGGTGCGCGCAACTGAACGACCGCGGATCTTTCCCTTCTTGAGGAAGCCATCGTAGTGACGCTGAAGCAAATGAGTTTCGATTTGACGCATCAAATCAAGCAAAACCCCGACCGTGATCAACATCCCCGTACCACCAAAAAACAAGGCGATTGAGTATGGGATGTCATAGGCAAAAAGGAGAATGTCCGGGAAAAGCGCGATGGCGGTAAGGAAGATCGCTCCAGCCAGCGTTAGCCGGGTCATCGTGTAGTCGAGGAACTTCGCGGTTGGTTCACCTGGACGGACGCCCGGCACATAGCCTCCGTACTTTTTCAAATCATCAGCGATTTGAACCGGCTTGAACATCAAAGACACCCAGAAATATGAGAAGATGAGGATTAAGGAACCGAAGATGACGTAATACGCGATTTCGCCCTGTTGAATGGCCATGGCCATACGGGTAAACAAGCGTACATCGGTCGCCTCTCCCAAGGTTACCAGAATCTGGTTTGGGAACATCAAAATGGCACTGGCAAAAATAACTGGCATGACGCCAGAGTAATTCACCTTAAGCGGGAGGAAGGAGCTTTGCCCCCCATACACTTTGCGTCCAACCACGCGTTTCGCGTACTGGACCGCAATCTTTCGCTGAGCTTGAGTAACCGCGACCAGGGCAGCAGTGACCCCCAAAAGGAGAGCCAACATCAAGATACCATGTGGCAGTCCGAGGCGGACGCCTTCGGAACCGATGGGAGCATTAAATAAAGCGTACGCACTGGCGACGGCTCCGGGCAATCCGGCAATGATGCTTACCGTAATCAGTAGGGAGATCCCGTTACCGATACCGCGCTGAGTGATCTGTTCACCGAGCCAAACAAGAATCATCGTACCCGTAGTAAGGAAGAGGGTACCGGTGACAAGGAACCACACCTTATTCGTAATGATGATCTCACCATAGATCGCAGTGGAGAAATTACCGCCGATCATGGTACCCGGGTTATTGTTCAGCGCGACCAAAAGGAGCAGTGCCTGGACCAAACAGATAACAATGGTCAGGTATCGGGTGTACTGATTGATCTTCGTTCTACCGATATCGCCCTCTTGCTGGAGACGGGCAATCGCAGGAAAGACCGCACCCATCAACTGCATGA
>PWZW01000270.1 GCA_003567255.1 Puniceicoccaceae bacterium
CCCGGAGGAGTGAAGCGGCATTATTGATGGCTAAGCGCAAAGATCTCAGTTTTGAGGTTTCCTTCTTCGAGGACCTGCATAAGCGCCTTCCTAAAGACGTTAAGGTCGTCTCCCTCTTAGCCCATCTCTACACGCAGGAGGGGCGTATCGATTTGGGCTTGCGCCTCGACCGGAAACTGACCCGTCTCACGCCCGAAGATCCTACCGCTCATTACAACTTGGCCTGCAGTCTAGCCTTGAAAGGGCGTAAGCAAGCTGCCGTAAAGGCGCTTCAGCAGGCAATTTCGCTCGGCTATTGTGATTTTGCTTGGATGTCTGAAGACCCGGATTTGAATAGCCTGTGGAAATATCCTGCCTTTAAGGCGCTGTTTCCGAGGCGTAAGGATTGACCGCGGCTTCTGCGCAAAGGAATAAACCGCTCGGCTCATTGCATTCAGGCAGCGTCTGCTTATCACTGGGAGGCGTGATTGAGGTAACAAAACGAGGGCTCTTTTGTCCGAGGGGGAATTTTTACATCGACCCTTGGCACCCAGTCGATTTTGCGGTGGTCACGCACGCCCACGCTGACCATGCGCGTTGGGGATGCCAGCGTTATCTATGCGCGGACTCCGGTCGCGGCGTACTCCAAGAAAGAATGGGTAAAGAGGCTCAAATCGATACCCTGCCTTTTGGTGAGCGCGTAAACATTGGGGACGTTTCGGTTTCGCTCCATCCGGCGGGCCATCTGCTTGGTTCAGCGCAGATTCGGCTCGAGTGTGAGGGAGAGGTCTGGGTGGTTACCGGAGATTACAAAACGGATCAGGACCCCTCCTGCGAGGCATTTGAGCTCGTGCCTTGCGATACCTTCATCACTGAGTCGACCTTCGCACTGCCCGTATATCGCTGGCCTGCACCCGCCACCGTTTTCCGGGAAATGAATCAATGGTGGCGTCTGAACCAAGCACAAAACCTTACCTCTATCGTCTTTGCCTATGCGCTGGGTAAGGCACAGCGCGTGCTCTGCGGGCTGGATGAAAGCATCGGTCCAATTGGAGTGCACGGCGCTGTTGAAAAGTTGAATCCGCATTATCGTGCCGCTGGCCGACCCCTACCTTCGACGCTTCGGGCGGGTGCGGAAACGCGTGATGTACTTCGTGGGCAAGGCTTGATCGTGGCCCCGGGTTCAGCTCAAAACACCCCGTGGATTCGCCGCTTCGCCCCTTACTCCCTGGCTTTTGCCTCCGGCTGGATGCAGATTCGCGGGAACCGGCGGAGGCGCGCGCTCGACCGTGGATTCATCCTCTCCGACCACGCGGACTGGCAGGGACTCCTTGCAACCATTCGTGCGACGGGAGCCACGCGGGTAGGGGTGACGCATGGGTACACTGACGTGCTGGTTAGGTGGCTGCGCGAAGAAGAGGGGTTGGATGCTTTTGTAGTGCCGACGCGGTACACCGGAGAAGCTGCTGAACTCTCCGCTGAGGCGCCGGAAAACGGGGAAGGCGACTCATGAAGCGCTTTACCGATTTATTTACGGCGCTTGATGGGTCGAACCGAACCACCGAGAAACTCGCTTTACTCAAAGCATACTTCACCACAGCCCCCCATGAAGACGCCGCGTGGGCGCTTTATTTTCTGATTGGCAAGCGTTTGAAACGCTTAGTGAAAACCCGGGATCTGCGTGCTTGGGCGGGCGGGCTCGCCGGGTTGCCGGAGTGGTTGGTCGATGCCGCTTACGACCAGGTGGGCGACCTCGCGGAAACCGTCGCCCTCATCCTCCCTGCAGGCAAGCCTTCCACGGACGAGGGACAAGCCCCAAAACTGGCGGAGCTTGTGGGGGATTTGCGTGGAAGTTTAACCGGGGCCAGTCCGGATGTGCAAAGAGATGTGTTGTCCCGCTTATGGCGAGATCTGGAAAGCTCCGAGCGCTTTGTTTTGAATAAGCTGCTGACGGGTGGGTTTCGGGTTGGTGTCAGCCGCACCACCGTAAGTCGTGCACTGGCCGAAGCGGTCGGGCTGGAACCTGCAATCGTAGCTCACCGTTTGATGGGCAAGTACGAACCCACGGCAAGTAATTTTGCCACGGTGATTGCCCCTGCCTCTTCAACAACGCCACCGGAACAACCGTATCCATTTTACCTCGCCTATCCGGTCCCCAGCGACGGACAGTCTCTTGCCGACTTACTTGGGCCACGAGAAGCGTGGCAAATCGAATGGAAGTGGGATGGGATTCGTGCACAGCTTGTTAAACGAAAGGGAGTCACCTTGCTGTGGTCACGCGGTGAGGAGCTTGTCGCCGATCAGTTTCCGGAGATTATCGAGTCCGCCGACTATTTGCCCGAAGGGACCGTGTTGGATGGGGAACTGCTGGCCTGGGAAGGCGCGGAGCCGCTCAGTTTTGGTACTCTGCAAAAGCGCTTGGGACGGAAATCAGTGGGCCCGACCCTGCGGAAAAAGGTACCGGTGGCTTTCGTGGTGTACGACCTCCTGGAAGTTGAGGGTGCCGATATACGCGAGCGCAGTACGCTGGAACGGCGTTCTGCGCTAGAGGGGGTCGTGCAGGCGTATGGAGCTGCGGTTGCCTCCAGCGGTGGGGTTCCTCTGCTCAGGATTTCCCCAATCGTGGAGTGTGGGACGTGGGAGGCGATCGCCGCATCCCGGCAGTCGGCCCGGGAAAACAAAGTGGAAGGTTTGATGCTTAAGCGAAAGACCGGGCCCTACAAGACGGGTCGAAGCAAGGGCGACTGGTGGAAGTGGAAGGTCGAGCCCTACACGATCGACGCGGTGATGGTGTACGCCCAGCAGGGCCATGGACGGCGAGCTGGTCTCTTTACCGACTATACTTTTTCGATTTGGGATGCGGGTAAGCTGGTCCCCTTTGCCAAAGCATATTCTGGATTGAGCGATGCTGAAATTCGCCAGGTAGACCGTTGGATTCGTGCGCACACTTTGGAAAAGCATGGCCCCGTAAGCGTCGTCGAAGTGGAACAAGTCTTTGAAATCGCTTTTGAAGGCATTGCTGAATCCAAACGCCACAAAAGCGGGATCGCGGTGCGCTTCCCGCGCATTAAACGGTGGCGGCGAGATAAGCCAGCGAAAGAAGCGGACTCTCTGGCCAGTGTGAAAGCGCTCCTTATGCCATAAAAGACGGTAAGAAAATCGTAGTTTAAATGAAATAATCTGTCATCACGTACGTCCTGCATCCATACCAGACCTAAACCACCCAAGCCACCGATCATTTATGTCAAGCATCCTGCCGAACCCAGCGTGCACCACCATTAAACAGGAAAGGCTGCCCACCTTTTCCGAAAAGCTCGACGCCAGCGATCAGTCGCTGACGCGGACTCGGCCCAAGGTGTTGCAGATCAATGTGGGTAAGCTTTGTAACCTTACCTGCGTCCACTGTCACGTCAACGCGGGGCCGCGGCGGAAAGAAATCATCCAGCGTGAAACCATCGACCGCATCCTCGAATGGCTGCGGGAAAATCCTCTGCCCGTCGTGGATCTGACCGGGGGCACGCCAGAGATGATCCCCGACTTTCACTATTTCGTCCGTGAGCTGAAGGGCCTGGGAGTGCACTTAATCGACCGCTGTAATGTCACTATTCTGGTCGAGCCCGGTTACGAGGATTACATAGACTTCCTAGCTGAAAATGAGGTGGAAATCATTGCATCCATGCCTTGTTATTCGCCCGAAAACGTTAACGAACAGCGGGGCGATGGCGTTTTTGACCGGAGTATTCAAGCCCTCCAATTGCTCAACGAGCGGGGTTATGGTACTACGCCTGAGTTGCCGCTGAACCTTGTTTACAACCCGAACGGTGCGAGCCTCCCTCCCGAGCAAACGGCGCTTGAGGCAGATTACAAGCGAGAGCTACGGAAGCATTTCGGTATTGAGTTTAACGCACTGTACACCATCACCAATCTCCCCGTGGCACGTTTCGCCTCTTATTTAAAAAGGGAGGGTGCGCTTAAAGCGTACATGAAACTTTTGGTGGATAGTTTTAATCCTGCCTCGGTGTCAGGGCTGATGTGTCGGGACACGATCAACGTGGATTGGGAGGGGGCCGTCTACGATTGTGACTTTAACCAGCAAATGGGCATGCATCTGGGTGAGGGTAATGAGCCACTTCGGCTTTGGGATGTCGACCTCGACACCTGGCTTGAACGTCCCATCCGTACCGCTTCGCACTGTTATGGATGCACCGCAGGGAATGGTTCCTCCTGCGGTGGTGCACTGATCTAAACTTTTCCAAACCAAACCTTAACCAAACTTAATCCTTACTATGGAAAGCAAATCCGTCCGTTTAAACGTTGAAGATCGATACGCAAAAGCTGCGCAGGTGCGCGAACAAGCCCTGTGTTGTCCGGTTGATTACGATCGAAAGTACCTTGAGGTGATCCCCCGGGAAGTCATTGAAAAGGACTACGGCTGCGGAGATCCATCGCAGTGGCTGAAGGCAGGGGA
>PWZW01000021.1 GCA_003567255.1 Puniceicoccaceae bacterium
CTTGCGTTACCACTTGGAAGTCCTCGAAAACATGAGGGCTTCCAAGGCGGTTAAGAAAAAGGTCTATGAGGCGCAACGCGCGTTCATCGTTTCGCGGCTGCCTCATTGCTGAGGGATGCCCTGTCCCGCCGAGGGAAGGCGCCCTGCGTTGTGGCATGTGCGTGCGGACCCCATGCATCGAGGGGATTGGATAATCTCCTTATATTTGCCTATTTGCTAAATCCGGTGGAGCCTCCCGCGATGAGGGAACCTAACCAAACGCGGCGACTCCTTAGAGAGCTGGCTCCATATCGGCGACAGTTGGTGCTGGGGCTGATCTGTTTGTTAATCGCAGGTCCAGCCGCCATTGTTCCGACCCTGATGTGGATGGTCGTGGTTGATTATGTGCTACTTGGCGACCGCATCCACTGGCTGGTGCCCAGCCTACTGATCGCTACCGCATTTTACGCGGTCTCCGCATTTTTTGGCGCTTGGCGGGACCGGTACTTCGAGTTTGCCGGCCAAGCGTTTATACGCGATCTCCGAGAGCGCCTTTTCAGTAAGCTGCTCAGGCAAACGCCCGGCTACATCAACGAGCAGCGCAGTGGAGACCTGCAGTCTCGGGTGATTTCCGATGTGGATGCGGTGGAGTCCTCCCTTATCTCGGGGTTCAGCACCATGGCGCAAGAGTGCTACACTTTTATCCTGGTACTTGGGGCGATTATTTGGATTGCGCCCCTCGTCGGTGCCACCGTCTTTGTGCCGCTGGCCATCTGCTTCTTTGTCGTTCGTCACTTCAACGAGCGTATGAAGGCCTACTACCGCGCGGCCCGAAACGCCCTCGGCGAGGTGGGCGCACGCCTGCAGGAAACGGTGGGTGGCTTCGCTGTGATCAAAGGGTTTAATCGGCAGGCCTACGAGCAAGCCCACTTCACCGCGGCTACGGACGATCACTACAAAAAGGCGCTTAAGGCGGTGCGGCTAAGGACCGTTATTTTTCCAAGTATTTACTCCATCGCCTTCAGTACCAACGTGATTATGCTCGGGCTTGGTGCCTTGCTCGTTTACAAGGGGCACTTTACGCTTGGTGGTCTGGTTGTCCTGAGGGGGTTTTGGTGGCAGCTGAACAGCCCGGTACGTACGCTAGCTCAGGTCAATGACCTCATTCAACGAGCGCTCGCTGCCTCGGCCAGGATTTACCAAGTGCTGGATGCACCGGTCGCGATTGAGGACAAGCCAGACGCCAGAACGCTCCAACATGCCCGCTTGCCGATTCAGTTTGATCGAGTGGCGTTTGCCTACGGGGCGGGGGGTAAGGTTTTGGACGAACTGAACTTCCTCGTGAAGCCCGGCGAGACCATCGGATTGGCGGGGGATAGTGGTGCGGGCAAAACGACTTTGCTCGGGCTGCTTGCGCGCTTTCAAGACCCCACCGGTGGAACCATCCGGGTCGGTGAGGAGGCGCTCACCGCGGTCGCCGAGGGCAGTTGGCGGACCCACCTCGCCGTGGTTCCACAAGATACTTTTTTGTTCAATACCAGTGTGTTTGAGAATATCCGCTTTGGGCGTCCCGACGCGACGGATGCCGCTGTTTATGAAGCCGCGGATCTCGCCAATGCCAGCGGTTTCATCAGTCGGCTGCCGGAAGGGTTCAAGACCGTGGTCGGTGAGCGCGGGGTGAAGCTCTCTGGTGGGCAGCGGCAGCGCATCGGCGTGGCCCGCGCCTTTTTGGCGAATCCCGACATCTTGCTGATGGACGAGCCCACCAGTGCCGTCGAGCCGGAGTCCGAGCAAATCATCCAAGAGTCCATTTTTGCCCTAATGAAAGGACGGACGGTCTTTCTCAGCTCCCATCGTCCAAGTTTGCTGAGGCAGACCGACCGCGTCTTCTACCTTGAGCAGGGGCGTATCGTTGAGAGCGGCCCGCACGATATGCTTATGACTCGGAATGGACCCTACGCCGGGATGATCCGTCACTGGACGGAGCTTGATTAAGCTGAGGGTTTGGCCAAGCCCTCGCTAGTTACTACTCACCGTAAAGTTGATCCGGTCAACCGCATCCAACGCGGTTATCGGAATGCCTTCCAGATTTATGGAGAGATATACCGGGTCGTACCTGCGCCCCAGCGAGCTGGCGACGAGCCGTCCGCTTTCGGTAAGGTCAATGCTTTCTAGAAGGTCGTTGCCAATATACAGCTCTGCGCGAACAAAACGCCGCCGATCCAGAAAGACCAGGGCGTAGACGATTTCAAGATGGTACTCCCGCGTTGCCATCATCGGGACCTGTTCGTTGCGGCTGACGGAGCCTTGGAATGCAGGGCGCATCGCTGTACGCAGTACAATCCCTTGAGTGCTGACCTCCAGTGGACTACTCTCGACCGTGTATGTGTAGTTGGTCTCAACTACCCTTAGTTCGTTGAAGAGAGAGGCGTTTGCCGTGCTCAAAAAAACCAGAAGGATCAGGGGCGACCACAACAAACTTCTCATGCGTTCGAGCATGCTTGCCGCCTGCGGGAAGTCAATTACGGGTTAGGTCCCCTTGGTTTCCAAAATCGCCACCGCCCGGACGAAACCGGCCGAGGCGGCTTTGATCTTAAATGGGAAACAGGAAATGCGGAAGCCGGTGGGCGGGAGCTGGTCAAGGTTGGTCAGTTTTTCAAGGTGGCCGTAGCCAATGTCCATACTGGCGCGGTGCCCTTCCCATACGATCGAGGGGTCCGGGTTTTTTGCGTAGCGTTTGCGGGTGTGGGAAAAGGGGGCATCCCAGGACCATCCGTCCGTGCCAGTGATGCGCACTCCGCGCTCCAGCAAGTAGAGGGTTGCCGCGCGGCCCATGCCGCAGCCACGGTCGAGGTAATCCGGCTGGCCGTAGGCTGCCCCGGCGGAGGTGTTGATCACCACGATCTCCAGTGGACTGAGGGTATGGCCGATGCCAGCCAATGCTGCTTCTACATCCTTTGGTTGAACGACGTATCCGTCGGGGAAATGCCGAAAATCCAGTTTCACGCCCGGTTGAAAGCACCATTCGAGGGGTACTTCGTCGATGGTGATGGCCCGTTCACCGCCGTTCATGGTCGAATGGTGGTGGTAGGGCGCATCGAGATGGGTGCCGTTGTGCGTGATGCACTCGATCTTCTCGATCGCCCAGCCCTCGCCACCGGGAAGGTCGGCTTTTTGCATGCCGGGGAAAAACTGCGTGACCTGACCCGCCGTTTTTTGGTGGTCGAGGTAAGTAATCTCCGGCTCAAAGCCCGGCGGATCAGAGGCAATGCCGGACTCCAGCGGGACCGATAAATCAATCAACTTCATCCGGCTGAGTGAAGGGTGGTTCGGGCGAGGCTTCAACCCGGAAATCCCGCCACCGCAAGGGTGGTTGCCCATAGTGGTGGTCGCGGATTGCCCAAGGGAGCATCCGCTTACTCCAAACCAATCCAGTCAACCTCGAGGGCAAAGGCACCCGCGCGCCCATCGCCGAGCAGGAAGGCAAGTTCGCGGATCGACGTCAGGTCGAGCGGAGGGCCCGAGAGCATCCGCCCGTGATGGCTGGGGGTGAAGGTGTTGAAGGGGAGCGAGCGCTCCACCCAAACCCCGTCCTCAGTAGCGAACTCTGAAAAGTAGGCGATGCGTGAGCCGCGGTGACGTGCGTCGGTGGCCAAGCGGAACTGGTAGGTGCGTCCATCTCCCTTTACCCGGAGCCGAACGCCTTTGTATTCGGAAAAATCTGACCGCTTACTTGGCGAATAGATCTGTGCGAAGCCCCCGTTGTTTTCCAAAGAGAGCGTGCCGGTAAAGCTCAATTTCCCGGAGTCGATGGTGGCTTTCCCCTCCGAAATACCCCCCATCACCCCGTCGTTTTGTGCTGACCATGCGGGGGCTGCTGAAGAGGGGCTGAAATCACGAAGTGTGTGCATGGGGGCAGTGGATTCGGCGCCGCTCGCCCCCGCGGTGAAGAAGATGCAGAAGCCGATCAGGCGTGGGAGCAGGGCGCGGTGCATAGCGAAACAAGACACGCATCCGGACCCGGGGCAACTGCGGCGAGCGTTTTCCTCACTCCGGAGTTCGAGCATCGGGGCAGGGTGTCCGGTGTTGGAAACACGGTCGACAAATTCCCGATCAAAAAAAAAGCCGAAGCGCTTCCCGGAAGAAGGCTTCGGCCTCGTAAAGCTGCGATTTTGCCTTGATCAGTCGTCTTGCGCGACGAGGACGGGATGCGGCATGAGCTTCACGTAGTCCTCCAGGGTCCCTCCATCGAGGCAGCAGTCGATGATCGCGCGGCCAGTTGGGTGGAGGTCTTTGTGCAAGAAGCCGTTCAGTTCCTTGCGGAAGAATTCGTGGAGAATCTCTGCCCCTTCGTCGTAAGCGGCTTCGCCCACCTCCGGTTGTTTATCGACCTCGAAAAACCAGCTGCCGATCGTCCGGCCTTCGA
>PWZW01000309.1 GCA_003567255.1 Puniceicoccaceae bacterium
GGTATTTTTGATTTTTCAAACGCAACTTCATTAGACGGATAAACGTGAAAGTTCACGCAGCCATGGAAAGCTGGGCACGATTCTGGGTCAGCTCTGGAACAGGCCTCCCCAGCCTTTGTGAAATGTTCCCGGCTTTTTGCTTGCTAAGCTTGGAAAGATGAGCCTTTTTTGACGGTTTTCATTTCAAACACCACGATTATGACTCAGCACAACAGTTTTAAAGCCTCGATGGGCGCCGGTAAGAAAAATCGCACGGTCCTCAAGCGGTTTGAGCGCGTCGATCTTCTGAAGAAGCGCGGCCAGTGGAAAGACGGTCAACGCGTCATCGGATTGCGCAAAACCACTCCAGAAGAGTAAATTCCAACGCGAAACGTTTTATACGTCGCTTATTTTCGAACCTCTGCCTCATCGGCAGAGGTTTTTTATTGGCAGCCGAAGGAGAGCGTCCAAGCTGGAGGAGGGTGTGGTAATCCATCCGGACTCCTCCTTAACATGGCTAAAACACTTTATCTTTTGGACGGTATGGCACTCGCCTACCGCGCTCACTTTGCACTTATCCGCAGTCCCATCCACACTTCCAAGGGGTTTAATACCTCGGCGATTTTTGGTTTCACCGCAGCGATCATCGACCTGATCACAAATCAGAAGCCGACCCATTTGGGCATTGTTTTTGATACGGATGCGCCGACCGAGCGGCACCGCATCCATCCTGAGTACAAAGCCAATCGGGACGAGATGCCGGAGGATCTGGCAGCGGCCCTGCCCCACCTCAGCAGAGTTGCCGAGGCCTTTGACATTCCCGTCATAACAAAAGACGGCTACGAAGCAGACGATATTATAGCGACGCTGGCCAAACGCGGTGAAATCGAAGGTTTTGACGTATTTATGGTAACGCCGGACAAGGACTTTGGCCAACTGGTCACTGAAAAAGTGAAAATCTACCGCCCTTCCCGCAAAGGTGATCAAGCGGAAATCCTCGGTGTGGATGAAGTCAAGGCACGGTGGGGCATTCGCCGTGTTGAGCAAGTGATTGATATGCTGGGTCTCTGTGGCGACGTGTCTGACAACATACCCGGCATACCGGGTATCGGACCTAAAACTGCTGAAAAACTCCTGAGTACCTACGACTCCATTGAAAACCTTATAGCCCACAGCGCTGAGCTTAAAGGAAAGCAAAAGGAGCGGGTGGAAACTTACGCAGACCAAGCTTTGCTCTCAAAAAAGTTGGCTACGATTGATCAAGCCGTCCCGATCGAACTCGACTGGAAAACCTTAGACCTCAACCCTCCGGAAAAGGAAAAAATCCTTCCGATTCTGGCAGAATTCGAGTTTCGTGCTTTGGGCAAGCGGATATTCGGTAGCGATTTCTCTCTCGGAGAGGCCCTTTCCGAAACGCAGCCGTTTCAACTGGAGGGTGAACCGTCCTCTACCCGACCCAAAGGTGAAAAAGGTGGAAGCCCCGTGCAAGGAGAACTTTTGCCAGAGGTGAAACTGAAGACCCTTGCCGATATCCCTCATCAATATCACCGGGTAGCAACGCCCGAGGCGACCCGCGAGATGGTCAACATCCTGAGCGACTTACCTGGCTTCGCCTTCGATACGGAGACCACCGAGCTCAATCCACATCGAGCCGAGCTCGTGGGCATTGCCTTCGCTCGCTTGGATCGCCGCGAAGGCTGGTTTCTTCACCTTCCCGAGCCGTCTGAAGCTGAGGCACGGGAAGCCTGCCTCGAGGCCGTGCGCCCGCTCTTCGCAAACAGCGCAATTGAAAAGACCGGACACAATTTAAAATTTGATTTAACGATTTTAAAGTGTGCGGGGATTACGGTCGCGGGGAAACTTTTCGACACGCTGCTAGCGCACGCACTCACCTCGCCAGAGCAGCGGCATGGGCTCGATCGGCTGGCTGAAGATTTACTCGAGTACCACCCCATCGCTTTTCAAGACGTCTTTCCCGCCAGCGGAAAGGATGGGGTCATCGACTACAGTAAAGTCGAGTCGGAGCAACTGAAGGATTATGCGGTTGAGGACGCGGACGTCTCCGGTCAACTGCGGGCCATCCTTGAACCTCGACTTGAGGCGAACAATCAAAAATCGGTTTTCTACGAAATCGAAGCGCCCTTGATTGAGGTACTGGCAGACATGGAACTGACGGGTATCCGGATGGATCCGGAAGCCCTTTCCGAGATTGGACATGGATTGAGTGAGAAGATCATCACTTTGCAGGAAAAATGCTTCGCCCTCGCTGGGCGAGCGTTCAATGTAAACAGTCCCAAACAACTTGGAGAAATCCTTTTTGACGAACTACAGATTGTCGAAAAACCAAAAAAGACAAAAACGGGTCAATACGCCACGAATGAACAGGTCTTAACATCCTTAATGGCAGTCCATCCGATTGTTCCAACGATCCTTGAGCACCGTGGCTTGGTGAAGTTGAAAAACACTTACATCGATGCCCTGCCGGGTGCGATCGAGCCGACAACGCAACGCGTGCACACCCACTACGGACAGCTTCAAACCAGCACGGGCCGGCTCTCTTCAAACAATCCAAACTTGCAAAACATTCCGGTGCGCACGGCCGAAGGCCGCGAGGTACGCAAGGCCTTTATCCCGGCCGAAGGCTGGGTCCTCTTATCGGCGGACTATTCACAAATTGAGCTCCGCATCCTCGCCGCGCTGAGTGAGGACGAGGGTTTGCTGCAAGCATTCCAAAAAGGCCAGGACATCCACACTGCGACAGCTGCGCGCATCTATCGGGTCCCGGCGGAGGAGGTGACCCGTGAAATGCGCAGCAAGGCAAAAATGGTCAACTTTGGGATTCCCTATGGAATATCCGCCTTTGGCCTGGCCCAACGCCTCGGAACCAGTCGGCGCGAAGCTCAGGATTTGATTGAAAACTACTTTGAGCAGTTCCCCGGGGTGCCCGGGTACATGGCCCGGATGAAGCAGCGCGCCGCTGAAAAGGGTTATGTTGAAACGGTGAGTGGCAGACGGCGGGCACTTGAAGACATAAATTCGAAGAACAATGCGATCCGAAGCGGCGCAGAGCGTAACGCGATCAACATGCCTATTCAGGGCACGGCCGCAGACATGATAAAACTGGCCATGGTCCATGTTTACCGCGAATTAAAGCGCGCAAACCTTAAGGCGAAGCTGCTTCTTCAGGTTCACGACGAATTGATTCTGGAAGTACCTCCGGAAGAGGTGGAAGCGGTGAGCGAGTTGGTGCGTCGAGAGATGCGCCACGCGCTGCCTTTGAAATGCCCGATCGAGGTGGAGGTGGGTACTGGCCAGACCTGGCTTGAAGCACACTAGCAAGGCCCGCAGCAACCCGCTTATCCATTCAATGCAAGAAAATACAAAGTAAGCTAAAATGGAAGCAGAGGGGAAGTCAGCGCGTCACCATCCATTGCACACTCCTCTCCTGTGGCTGCTCCTCCCCATGATTGCGGGCTATACCTTGGCGAACTTTGTCTGGCTACCTTCAGCCTGGGCAGTGGCCGCTACCGGGTTGCTGACAATTGGATTCGCAACGTTCGTCGAGTACCGGACGAGCGGTCCGTGTCTGGATAAACGAAACTACACTTTACCACTCTTACTCATCGGCGGTACGCTGAGCTTTGCCGCCTATCACGAACTCAGGTCAATCCCGACCCCGGCAGGCGTTTTCGGCGCGGAGCGTGCACCGCGCGAGGCAACTTTAAAAATTCAGATTGAACAGCCATGGCGGGGAGGCCACGAGACATGGCAAGGCGGCCTTGCCAAAGTCGTCAAGGCACCCCCCTTGGCCCGACTTTCCCCAGGACAACAGATTCACTTTAGCTTGGATCCGGGAAAAGCGGACCATACCAGTTTTCTGCCGGGGAGCATCATCGTCGCCAAGGGGGCTTTGCGCCCGATTCGACCCACCGAAGACCCCGACAACCCAAGCTTTGAGACTTTTTTAATTGGTCAGGGGGTGAGCTACCACTTGACTCAGGGCGTTTGGCTCGAAACCAAACAACCCGCCCCGATCATTCGTCGGGTGCTTTCCCGAGGAAATCAATTCCTGGAAAGCCAGCTCCGCAGGGGACTCCCCGAAGGATCGCCCCTGGCCGATGTATACACCGCCATGCTTCTGGGCAAGCGGGCGGCCTTAAGCGATTCCCAGGCGGATGCGTTTCGTAAAACGGGCACCATGCACTTCTTTGCTATCAGCGGGCTACACATTGGCGTAATTGCTTTGACCCTCGCGCAAATCCTGAACCTCCTGCGGCTTCCCCGACTGTGGGTTCCCGTGATAGGGCTGAGTCTGCTGGCCATTTACGTTTTGATCACCGGTGCGGCACCCAGCGCGGTCCGCGCATTTCTCATGACGGTCGCCTTCTGGCTGAGCCTCAGCATCA
>PWZW01000258.1 GCA_003567255.1 Puniceicoccaceae bacterium
CATTCTACGGATTGGCTCGGGAACCTTAACACTGGACGAATCGGAGATGGCGCTTGGCTTGCTCGCCAGTGCTTCCTTCGTTGAGGGCGGCCTCGGGGCTTATAATCTGGATCAACTGCAGCGGGTTTTTGCCGGACGCACCGTGTCCGCGCACTTTGATGTATCCACAGATCACTTCAGTCTGGGAGGTGTCACAACCCCCGAAGACCTCGAGTTTCAGCTCCAACTGATTGCCGCTTACCTAACGGACCCGGGCTTCCGGCCGGAAGCCTTTGCTCGGGCGCAGCGCCAAATACCCGAACTTTATCGCCAGCTTGTTTCCACCGTGGATGGCGTTATGAGCAACGACGTGATGCGGGCCATCTCAGGGGGAAGCCACCGCTTTGGCTACCCCGAAAAGGTGGACGTCATGGATGTCCCGGCGCAAGCCGTGGAAGCTTTTCTACGGCCTGCCCTGAGTGAAGCTTATCTTGAATTGAGCATCGTCGGCGATGTTGATTTTGAGGACGCTAAAAACTTCGTTCAAAAAACCATCGGTGCCTTGCCTGCCAGAGCCGAAGCGCCCGCGGATGTACCTGCGGTAAGGGGGTCTGTTCAGTTCCCTGAAGTCACTCCCGCGCTTGAGCTTGAAGCCAGTGACGCCGAGCGGGTAGACGTGGAGAATCCATTGCGGTTCACCGTGGATAGTGACCTTCCGCGTGCGACCGCCGCTGTTTTCTGGCCCACCAATTCCATGCCCGGGCGTATCAATGAATCACGACAGCTCAATCTGGCGGCCAATATTTTGAGAGACCGCCTGCGCAGAGAAATCCGCGAAGAACTCGGGGAAGCGTACAGCCCCTCAGCTTTCAACCACAGTAATGAGGTGTTCGAGGGGTTTGGTTATTTTCGCGCGGCTAATGGGGTCGATCCCGGAGGAGCGGAGCGCATGGCGTTACTCATCCGCAGAATTGCCGCAGACCTGGTCGAAAGCGGTACCAGCGAGGAGGAGTTTGAGCGGGCACATCGTCCCTTGATCCGTTTTCTTGAAGAATACCGGCGTGATAACAGTTATTGGCTCAGCAGAGTCCTCTTCGCATCCCAAGTCCATCCCGAGCATCTCGACTGGGCGCGCACGATTGTTGAAGACTATGCAAGGATGACACCGGGACAGGTGAGCGAAACCATCCGCAAATACCTCATCCCCGAAAGCGCCTTGCTTGTTCTCATCGAGCCCGCAGAGGCAGCGGCAGAATAGGGCACGCCTCTCAGTGCATAAGCTTTCTGAGGCAGTGGTTGCTATGCCAACAAGTCCAACGGCAGGTCCGCAATGTCGCGTAAGCGTTTACCGTTGATCATTATGTCAAGTAATTGAAGTTCTTCATCATTACCGGTTTCAATGATGGCTTGCCGGAGTTCGGCTAGGGCGAAGTGATAAACACAATCAATGTCGCCAGTGCCCAGTGCGAGCGACGCAATTCGGCTCGGCGTGGGCTCGGCTGTGACGACCATGATATGTGGGCAGCGGCCTTTGCGGTTTCGGATGAGGTTGAGTGCCTCTGAGCGCGCATTCTGCGCACGGTCGCTCCGGAGTGTCCACTTGCAGGAAATACTGGCCAGAAGTAAGGTGGTGTCGTTGTTTACTTTTCGAAAAGGAGTTTCTCGGGCGACGTTACTATCAACTAGAATATCGGGCTGATTGATTTCACTATCTTCAAAGGGCTCTCTCGAAATGATAATGTCGGGAGCGATCGCGTATTCGTTCCCCAGAGCGGTAGCCAAGTCCGGGTGTTGTAGCGCAAGTGCTTTAAGCTCATGCAAGTGCCGGTACTGTTCAAACTCTGAGATACCGGATCGTCGGCTTGTTACCTGGTAACAAGTCCATTTTCCCTTCCTCAAATGTTCTAAGCGGGTAAAGCATTTTTCAATGAATTTTAGGCAAAGGCCTTCGAAAGCATGTCCGGAGTGCTGTCCGGAAGCCTTGTCGGCCTCACTGGATTGGCCAAGCTTTGAGATTAAAAGGGTAGAGACCAGTTTACTGAACTTTTGTCCTTTGTCTGCAATTGAGGGAATACCCTCCGCATCAAGCGTTAAGACAGAATCCAGCAACTGTTGGTGAAAAAGTTTTCGCAGGGATGTAAAAACTGAGTCCATGGTTTTTAGGCTTAGGGTTTTTCAGGTTTTGCTTCCATAAAATACAGTTGCCCGTTTGCTTCGTGATTCAATGCATAGCTGACCTGCTCTTGAGCCAGCGCACTACGTATTTGTGTAGCAATTGCCCTCGCGACGGGGGGAGGGAAGGCGTTTCCGATCTGCCTGTAGGACGCGGTCTTACCGCCTGCGAAATGCCAGTCATCAGGAAAGCCTTGGAGGCGGGCAACCATACGGATGGTGAGGCGGGGCATCAAATCGAGTGGGTCATCGGCATGGGGAGCCTCGTTGGCAATACCCTTGCCGTCGATACCTAGCTCGGCCCATTGGCGTTTAGCCCGCGTTGGCCCAAGATCGGGGCCGCCATGTTTTTTAGAACCACCGACAATGGTTGGAGCGATCCGGTTGGCTTTCTGCATCACTTGGTCGACGCCCGGCCAGGCGTTTGCCGCCAGTAAATCGCGAATGGTGGAAGCGACGGTTTGATTACATGGCGTTTGTTGGGGCCAGGTAAAGTACGGAGCATACTCCTCCCGTAGGCCAACGATGATGTAGCGGGGGCGTAGTTGGGGGACGCCGAAGCTGTTTGCGTTAACTAGCTTTGCGTCGACGGAAAAGCCAAGCCTTACCAAGTCATCTATAATACGTTGACGATAGAAGCGGAATTTTTCGGCGGCGAAGCCCGCAACGTTTTCCAGCATGAATGCCTTTGGCTTAGCTTGACCGATAATACGGATCGCTTCAGGAAAAAGGTCGCGTTCATCATCTTTTCCGAGTTGCTTGCCCGCAGTGGAAAAAGGAGGGCAAGGTACACCTGCTGCAAAAAGGTCGATATTTTCATAGTCGCTGCCGTCGAAGCAGGCCATATCATATTCCAAGACTTTCCAATTCGGGCGATTGAGCCGCAACGTTGCACAGGCATGCTTGTCAATTTCCAAAGCTGCAGCACAGCCAAAGCCCGCTTGTTCGATGCCGATCGCTTGGCCACCTCCCCCGGCACACATCTCGATGGATAACATGTCAAAAAACTCTCATATTGGCTGGAAGCCTCAAGAAAAATGTTTCTTCTGCAATCCCCGTGGGATCTTTAAAAGCATATGCTGTTCTATTTGTTGCAGAAGTTACCCGACGGCGCAGCCGTCTTTGGACTGCGGCAGCCCTGCTGCCAAGCGCTTGTCGCTGTCCAAGGTTCCTTTGGCACGAAAAAATGGTTCAGGTTTACAATCTTTAGCGGACGTGTCGCAGGAGGGACGGATACACGGAGCTCAACAGCTGGCCTGGGCGTCGCAGATTGAAGCAGGCCTTCAGCCTGCAATGGCTTGGATAGGGCCAGGTACCCAGGGCGTTGCCCTAGGCTAGGTTGAGCGACGCCGTTGGCGTCATGAGCGTTTAAGGCCAACGGCCTTTTGAACCGTAGCCCAGCGCAAGGCGCTGGGTCGGTGCGTAGGCAGTCCTGCTGCCAAGCGCTTGTCGCTGTCCAAGGTTCCTTCGGCGCGAAAACGCACCCCGCCACGAGGTACAGGCGACAAATAAAAACGAAGCTGCGCTAAGTAGAGTAGCTGAACCAAGGATCGGCCGCCCGCTTCTGGGAAACGAGGCCATGGTTCAGGCTTACCATTTATGGCGGACGTGTCGCAGGAGGGACGGAAACACGGAGCTCAACGGCTGGCCTTGGCGTCGCAGATTGAAGCAGGCCTTCAGCCTGCAACGGCTTGGATAGGGCTGGGTATCCAGGGTGTTGCCCTGGGCTATGTTGATCGACGCCGTTGGCGTCACGAGCGCTTAAGGCCAACGGCCTTATTCACCGTAGCCCAGCGCAACGCGCTGGGTTGGATGGCAAAGAGAAATTCTGCTGGCTGAAAGCCTGCCTCAAAACTTTGGTGGCGCACCCTCCGCCTTAAACGACTCTACAAATCACACGATAATTGCTGAAGATTCGAAAAAATAAGTGCATTGCTTCAAATCTATCATAGTAGTTGCAATCATTATAAAACTGAGGAGGCACATGGCGTTACCTGAAAAACTGAACCGCTTGTAGGGTGAGCTTGGATTACTTGAAGAACTTGGGTATTGAAGAAAGAACGACAAAGTAAGAGAGGGTCCTTGGAATTTCGTTCTCGTACCCCTCCTGTAATTGTTAGAAGCAGTAAAGCTCACCAGGCGGTTTGGCGGATGGGTTGGCTACGGCCTTTGCTCGCCGGTGAGCTGGAGGGCAGCCAG
>PWZW01000173.1 GCA_003567255.1 Puniceicoccaceae bacterium
AAGTCAGGGGATATCAACCTCGGCACCCATAACTGGGGAAACTACGATCTGGTTGTTCTCGATGAGTCACACAACTTCCGAAACAATGCCCGTGGCAAAGAAAGAACCGATG
The DNA here is from genome assembly GCA_003567255.1 of Puniceicoccaceae bacterium. GTDB lineage: Bacteria > Verrucomicrobiota > Verrucomicrobiia > Opitutales > Coraliomargaritaceae > T3Sed10-183. The sequence continues at coordinate 113 of PWZW01000173.1, forward strand.
GAACACGCCGTCGGTCACGCTACGAAATCCTAATGGAAGATATCCTGCAATCCGGGGTAAAAACCAAAGTGCTGCTATTGTCGGCCACGCCGGTAAACAACAATCTCAAGGATTTGCGTAACCAGTTTTATTTGATCACGCAAAATCAAGACCATGCCTTTGCTGACAATCTTGATATTGCCAGCATTGGACAGGTTATGAAGAATGCGCAAAGTCATTTTACGCATTGGGCCGATCCCAAGAAAAATCCCGAGCGTAAAACGGCAGTCCTGCTCGAGATGCTAGACGCCGCATTCTTCAAGATGATGGATGAGCTCACAATTGCTCGTTCGCGGAAGCATATCATCAATTATTATGGCACGAAGGGAATGGGGCAATTTCCAGAAAGACTCAAGCCACTGGCACGCTCGACGGTTACCGATGTCCAGGGTTTTTTCCCGACCTACGATGAATTGAAGGAGGCAATAGACGGCTACAAGCTGAGCATTTTCAATCCTTCGGCCTATCTTGAAGATGCCTATGTAAACAACTACCTCAAGACCAATCAGCAACTGGCTCTGTTTAACGATCAACAGAAACGCGAATTTTTCCTCATTGGTATGATGCGTACCAACTACTTGAAGCGACTCGAAAGCTCCGTGAACAGCTTCAAGATTTCTATCTTCCGAACCATCGAAAAAATCAGAAATCTGCTGAATAAAATCGATCATTTTGAATCCAACCTCGATGATTATACGAATCCCGATTTGTTTGGGGACGACGAAGAAGACGAAGATCTCATCGAACTGCGGGAAAAGCTCACGGTTGGTCGGAAACTGGTGATCAAGCTCGAACACCTCCGCCGGGATGCCTGGAAAAAAGACCTTAAGGCAGACCTAAAGCAGCTCATCGCCATTCATGAAAAGGCTGCGGCAATCAACCCTGAGCGCGATGCCAAACTACACGAGCTCAAAAAGTTGATAGTCGCCAAAGTCAATAACCCGATCAACAGTGGAAATCGAAAAGTACTTGTTTTTACGGCTTTTTCCGATACGGCCGCATACCTGTATGATCAACTTGCCGCATGGGTACAGGATGAACTCGGGCTGCATATCGCGCTCGTAGCGGGTTCCGGCGACAACAAAACCTCCTTTCGGCCGACAGGGTATCAGCATCAAACCGATTTCATCTCGATCCTCTCCAATTTCTCACCGCGTTCCAAGAACCGCGAGAAAATGGAAGGCATGCCACAGGAAGGTGAAATCGATATTCTGATTGCGACCGATTGTATTTCTGAAGGTCAGAACCTTCAGGACTGCGATTATTTGATAAACTACGATATCCACTGGAACCCAGTACGGATCATCCAGCGCTTTGGTCGGATAGATCGTCTGGGTAGTACTAATGCAAAAATCCAACTGGTAAACTTCTGGCCTACCGACGACCTCAATAAATACCTCAATCTCAAGGATCGCGTAGAGGCGCGCATGGCATTGGTAGATATCACGGCAACGGGTGCCGACAACCTACTCGATGCCGGACAAATTCAAGAACTGATCGAGGAAGATCTTACGTATCGGGAAAAACAGCTTTTACGTCTTAAGGACGAAGTCATCGATCTCGAAGATATGGACGACAACGTCTCCTTGAGCGAATTTACCCTCGATGATTTCCGCATCGAACTCATGAACTTCCTGGAGAACAATCGCAAGGCATTAGCCGATGCGCCGCTCGGGCTCTATGGGGTAGTACCAACGCTCGATTCATCCAAGTCACCGGAACTCTTCGACAAGAATTGGCACGAGATTGTCAGGCCCGGCGTCATCTTCTGCTTACGCCACAAGAACCCGCCCACAGATGAGAAACGCGCGGCCAAGGTCAATCCGCTTGGGGCCTATTATTTACTCTATATTCGGGACGATGGGACTGTTCGATTCACGTTTACCCAAGCCAAAAGCACCTTGACCCTATTCCAGAAGCTTTGCGCAGGCCAAACGGAGCCCTATCAGCAACTGTGCGATCTCTTTGACCAGGAAACCGAAAACGGCAAGAAAATGGATAAATACGACGAGCTTCTCAAGAGATCGGTCGCCAGTATCACCGAAACCTTCAAGAAGCGCATGGCCACCGGACTCACCGGCGACCGCAATTTTGTCCTGCCGCTCCAACAGGAGCAGGTCAAGGGCGATACCGACTTTGAGCTCATCACCTGGCTTGTCATCAAATGATCATGATTTTTGAGAATTGGTGGAATAGGGTTACTACCTATTGAATTAGGTAATGAATTGGGTATTGTTGGTAAGGCATGAATGGAAAATGAACAATAAAGGCCAGGACCCGCTACGCAGTTCCCAGCCACAGGAATATGCTAAGAAGAATAAGGTAGAGATGTCAACAAACATACTTTTACGCGGCTTCCCGCCACAAAAACACATCTTTCCTGCTGCATGCTGTGGATGCCGATCTGTTGCCGGAGATTTTCTTTTTGACAGGATGAAGAAACAGAGTCATTTTGACACCAACAATACCCACCAAGCCTATGGCCTTCGGCTACGCTCAAATCGGTGGGTTACTTTTTTCGTGAACACACGCGTCCTCCTTAAGCCATCAGGTAAATGCTTTCCAATTAGCGGAGGATTCTCTCTATGACCGAATTGAAAGCCCGGATACAACAGAAACTCGCTGATTTTGCCTCTGGCGATCTGCGTGCTGCCGCGCTTGGCCTGCTGGAGACCATGGGGTATAGCAGCGAGAAGACAGCCGATCTGGGCGGTTCGCCCGAAACGTTTCTGGAACACTTCGATACTTCCCCGGAGCGGAAGTTTAATCGGGAAAAGGGACTCTTTGACGAGTGGCGACAAATCCATCTGCTTTTCCAGCTCGCCGACGATGATCTCAGTGGCGAAGGCAATCTGTTTGCCGGTGGCGAGGTGGAACAGACAAACACTACATCCTACCTGTTCTTTGCTGTCGAGCTGACAGGCAAAACCTACACCCGCGGACGCCTCGCACAGATCACACGGCAAATCAACCGGCTCTTCCCCATGCCCGTCATGGTGCTCTTTAAAGTAGCGCAAGCTTCCAGCTTGCCATTCGAGGGGGCGGGGAAAAGCAAGCAGGATGCTTGCGCTACTTTGTCTATTGCCGTCATCAATCGCCGTCGCAACAAGATCGACGACCAGAAAGATGTGCTGGGCAAGGTTACACTCATCCAGGGCATTGACCTCAAAACGCCACATCGCGGACATCTGGATATTCTCGCATCCTTCACCGTGCCCGAGCTACGACGGGGTAGGGTGATCAATAGCTTTGATGCCCTGCATGCGGCATGGGAAGAAGTCTTTAATGTCGAACTCCTTAACAAGCGCTTCTACCGCAAAATCCAGGAGTGGTTCTTTTGGGCGGTGCAAAGCGTGCAGTTTCCGCATGGGGGAATCGACGATGCCGGCCAGCGCAACCGCATTGCCATGATCCGGTTGCTCACACGCGTCATCTTCTGCTGGTTCGCCCGCGAAAAAGGGCTCCTGCCCGCCAGCCTGTTCGAGGCCACCACCGCCCGCAAGGTGCTGAAAGACTTTTCATTGGAGCCACTCGACCAATCAGCAATCGAAAATCAAAAATCAATTATTATCTCGCCATCCTGCAAAACCTTTTCTTTCCGACACTCAGCGTGCCGCTGGATCAGCGCGAATTCCGTTATGGTCGTCGCTATCGGGGGAGAAACAAACACTACATGCAGCACAACTACTTCCGTTACGAAAAACTATTTCGCGATTCGGAAGACCTCGGACGGCTTTTCGAAAATATACCCTTTCTCAATGGTGGGCTTTTCGAGTGTCTCGACTCCGGTACCTGCAAGGCCGATGAAATTCGTGTCGATGGCTTTTCCGATGAGCCGGGCAATCAGCCATTGGTGCCCAATGTACTGTTCTTTGGCAAAGACCAGACCGCCGATCTGCACGATGCCCTCAACGACGACAGCAAGGATGCCGTAGCGGTCGACGGACTGTTTCCCATCCTCGAAAGCTTTAAGTTCACGGTAGCCGAGAATACCCCGGTCGAAGAAGAAATCGCGCTTGATCCCGAATTGCTCGGACGGATCTTTGAAAACCTGCTGGCTGAGTATAATCCCGAGACCGAGAAAACCGCGCGCAAGCAAACGGGGTCCTTCTACACCCCGCGAACCATTGTCGATTACATGGCCACCGAAGC
>PWZW01000155.1 GCA_003567255.1 Puniceicoccaceae bacterium
GCGGATTTACCAATCGTCCGTCCGGAAGGGGGTGACCGGGAGGCCTGCGTTGTCGAAGAGATTAAAGGCAGGGTTGTCGGCCCATCCGAAGCGCACGGCGACGGGGTCGGCGACCGCTTCACTCCAAACTTCAATTTGGTCATCGTTTTCACCGACAATCCGCGCCTCCGCCCAGTGAAAGACGCGATCTTCTCCGGCGAGAGCGAACCCCATGGGTTGGGGCACGTCAATGGTCTGAAAAGAACGCGCCTCCATATGCTCGAAGGTAAGGGTCACCCGCCCGTCTGCGACCGTCATCGCCGCATAGCGCGCGCTTTGATAGGGCACGTCGAAGCCGTAATCACGGGCCAGAGCGATCCGCGCCAGGCGATTGGCCACGGTGTGCTTATCTCCCGGATGGATGTCGAGCGCCTCACCCGCATCAATAATGACCGCTTGGGCACCGTTTTCAACGAGGTCCAGGGTTGCGGTTTGCTGCTCCCTTAAGCGAGCCCACCGGGTGTCCTCCGGCTCCGGATTGCGCGCGCGGAAACTGGCTAACTGCACCCAGTAGAAAGGGAAGGTTCCCTGGCCCCAGCGCTCCCGGAAGTTTTCGATCACAAGTGCGGAGAGGTGCGCGTAGGTTTGATTACGGCTGGCATTTTCCTCACCTTGGTACCAAAGCATGCCCCTGAGTCCGTAGCCTAAGACCGGATGCACCACGCCATTGAAAATGTTTCCCGGACGTTTGTTATCATAACGCGGATCACGCGGGTAGCGCGGCTCCCGCCCCTCGCGGCCGGACGCCTCCCAGGCCGCCACTGCGGCTTGCCAGTCAGCCACCCTGGTGGCATGAAAGGCATCCGTATAGCCCTCCACTCGATGATCGGATCTTTTTAAGTAACTGTCGTACTTTTCGAACGGTTCGAGCCGCTCACGTGGCACCCACGCCTCGGCGGCGGAGCCACCCCAGGACAGATCGACCATGCCGACCGGCACGCCCAAGGCGTCGTGAATACGGCGACCAAACAAATAGCCCACCGCAGAAAAATCAGCCACGGTCTCGGGAGCACAGACCATCCAGGCGCCTTCAAAATCCCTTTGTGGGGTTTGCGTGCCGACATGGGGCACTTTGATTAGGCGCATCTGCGGATGATTCGCCGAAGCAATCTCGATGGCCGCTTCGTTGGCACGGCGGACAGGCCACGCCATATTGGACTGCCCGGTACAAAACCAAACCTCACCGATGAGCACATCTTCAAAAATGAGCTCGTTGCCCGCGGACACCCGAAGCTGGTGAGGGCCTCCGGCAGGCAAGGCCTCCAAGTGTACCCGCCAATTTCCCTCCGCACAGGCGGTGGCCTCATGGTGCTGATTCCCGATCGAAACGGTCACCGTTGCCCCGGGCTCGGCCGCACCCCAAACAGGATTCGCTTGCGCTCGCTGAAGCACCATGTGGTCGCTAAAGATCGACGGCATCCAGAGTTCCGCGCGAACCCCAAGGGCACAGAGCAAGGAACATGCGATGGGTAGGAAAAGTGGGGAGAGTAAACGTTTCATAAGTCTCAGTGGAACTAAATAAAGAGAAACTCCCTCAGCACCTCCGTTCAACGGAAAAGTATTTAGGTTTTTTGCAGCGATTACCGTGTGCTCATGTGCGCGGCAACTTCCCGAAACCTCTTAAGTTCGGCCTAGGTGGACCGCTATTTTATTTGTCACTTACTCACGTCTCAAGGAGGATACCCCCTGAATTTTGGATTTGAGGTTACGTCTTTCCACAATCGCCAGAATTTCGGGTGCCTCGCATCTCGGCAATGGAGCCGTTCGAAGACGTCCCCGCTGATCCATGCGTCAATCCGCCGCATACGCGTGCCACATGGCTTCAGCGGCCTCTGCGGTCAATTGGCCATCGTAGATGAACAATCGGTAATTGCGTGTGTAGGTCTGGCCGGGCTCGAAGGTCCACGGCTCATCCATGACGGGGTTGAAATTCACGAAGATCGCGCCTTCGTGCTGGGTATCCCAGGTGCGGAGTTTTTCCGGATGTGCGTGGTTGGTGGGGTGGCCCATCATGAGGACGCCGGCGGTGCCCTCTTCGCCGTTCGTTCCTTCAATGCGGATCCAGCGGGCGGCACTTGAATTGGCGGCGTAGCGGTCGGCGCCTTCACTCGTTAGGAGTGTGCTGTTATCCTTATCCCAAAGGGCGGAACCCCGAAAACCAAGCCCGCTGTAGCGATGGGTGCGGATTACGATGGGGCTATCCCCGGCGGGGGTGTGCGCAATCTCCAAATCGAGAAAGTAGCCACGGTCGCCCGTGCTTGTCGGTACTGTTTCGGACACGCCGATCCGGGTCGTCTCATGCAGCGCAACCTTCGGTCCTCCGCGGGAGGTGCGGTTGATATACACGCTTTGGGTGATGAGTCCATCGGGCGCGCTTTCATTTGATCGGGCTTCGACGATGCCCTGTCCTTGCTGGAGCTCCCAGGTGACGATCCTCCGTCCTTCGTGCTGAATAAATTTCCAGGGCCACCAGAGCCCGAAGTGATGCGGGTGGTCTGCGGGCTGGCTATGCGTCACCTTAAACCCCGCTGGAGTCTTCAGGGGGTGGATGAAGTTACTGCCTTTGAACGCAGCTCCCCCTATGGGATTTTCCAGGGGGGCCGCCTGATAAAATACCAATGCCTCACCCTCAACCGGTATCGTGACCAGCCCCGCGTCGGCCGATCCTGGCAGCGAAGCTGACGAGCCATGCGAATGCAGGGGTAAAAATGCCAGGCACCCCAGCAGGAGGCCTGCGCGGAAAGGAGTTCGATTTTTCATTTTAATTATATTTGTTTTGTGCGGACACGTGAGTAGTGAACCCCAGCCGCCAGAAGAAGGAAGAGGGCTGCGGCGGTCAGGCCGATCCACCCAAAACGATTTATCAGGACATAGAGACTGGAGGGCACGATGATTAGGAGCGCGGTTCCCATGCAAAGGTTCCATGCCAAACGTCGGCCACCTCGCGGCATTTCGTCGCCGAGGAGGGTCTTTTGGTTCATGAGGGCGAAGAAGGAAATGTAGGCCAACGGTATCAGCAGGAAGGCGAAGACAGAAACCGGCACCACCAGCCACGGTGCCGCGGCGGTCCACCAGAAGGGAGCCAAGGTTCCGGTGATGGGAAACAGGGCACCGATGCGGAACCACCAGCCCTCGTGGGGCTTGTTCAAAAATTCGCAGAAACCGATCCCCGAGATCACCATGAGCAGAATGATGCTGGAGAGGGTCATGCCTAAAACACCCAAGCCAAAAATGACCTGAGCAAAGAAGGAGCCCAGCAAGGGTTGCAGAGCGGTCGCGAGATCAAAGTTATCGCGGCGGACCAAGGTGGCCGCAAGGTAGCGGTCGTAGGGCGTAGTCGAGGCGATCATTGCATCGACTTGGGTTTCATAATCAGCAAGCAGTTCGGGAGCTTGTTGCAGGTTGGCCAGCTCACTGCGAACCACTTCGGCCTCGGCGGGGTCGAGGGCGAGCAACGCGCGTTCCAAGAGCAGGCGTTGGTAAGCGGCCCGCTGTGAACCGGTGGCTTGCAGTGCCTCGGGGAGTTCGGCGGAGGGTGCCTGCCCCAGAGCGGTCTGCACTTGAGCCATTTCTCCGGACTCCATCAATCCCCGGTGCGGCACGCTGTGGAACTGGCTCGCGGCAGCAACGATCACACAGGTGGTCGCGATCAGGAATGGGATCAACATGCCCAGCCCCAGATCGAATTTGACGAAGCCCCGGAATTCCTTACCCCAACGGCGCCGCAACAGCGAATACCCAAAGAAGAAGGTCATGTTGATGCCCACGGCGGTGGCCGCTGTGGCGATGATCACGTCCACTTGATCGCGGACAATCATGGACCGCCAATAATCAGCATCCCCAGGAGGCATCAGCGCGAGGATTTGCTGAAACGCTTCGGCCGGTTGAAACATGCCCGCCGGGTTGGGAATGAAGCCGTGCGCAATCGCCCCCCAGTCGAGGGTGCCGGCCTCCCCGCTCAAGCGGATGACCACCCCGATGAAGGCGAGCACGATGAAGGCGACCATCATTTTAATCAAAAACTCAAAGAGTTTAACCCCCACTCCGGGGCGCCCGTAGTTCCAGGTTACCGCCAGCGCGATCGAAAAGATCACCGAAACGAGGAGCAGCTTCCCCGTCATGCCGTCCAGACTCCCCCCTTCGCCAAAGATCCCGGGCAGCAGGTTTTGCTCAAAGACACCGACGGCAAGGGTATACTGCGGCATCACCCAAACCATGTTGGCCACAAAGGCGGCCAGGGCCCAGCCCCAGCCAAAAA
>PWZW01000181.1 GCA_003567255.1 Puniceicoccaceae bacterium
GAAAACCGGTAAATTCACCTGGAAGTTTCCGCCGTAGGTATCGAAGGCACCGCCGCCGTGCGCACGGGCATAGAAACCACCCAAGTCCAGGTAGCGTTCTCCAAAGGTCTGCGCCTGAGCGAAAGTGCCGAGCAGGCAGGATCCGGCAAGCAGTGCAATTGCCAGGAAGGTTGGGCGGGGGATCGACTTTAATTTCTGTAACATAACCGTAGGGATACCCCAGGCTCCGAAATGGGTCAACGGAAAGCGGCTAAATCCGCTGAATGAAGGAGGCCTCAGGCAAGGTTGAGAGACTTGAATTTACGCACATGCGCCAGACGGGCTGCATGGTTCAGCCGGGATCGCGCTTTGCCTGGTGATGTGGTTGATTTTGCGGGCCGCCGAGTCGCGCTTGCTTTTGCGAGAGGGGCAACGGGCGCTTTGGACGCAAAGCATCCAGCGTCGACGCGTCCACCTGCCAACCTTTTCAAAGCCTCAGCGGATTGCATTCTTGGCAAGTCCACCTAGAGCCACCAGGGCCCCAGGTGGTATCCAAACTTTTTCAGCCCCTTTCGCACGCTCCACCCCTCGCGCAGCCACCGCGCCCGACCGAGGGAATGCATCGGACGCTTGTCCATCTTTACCGCTTGATGCGCTCTTAAGCGCATTGGGTTTCCGGCGAGGCTATGAGAGACCAACATCGAGAAATTTTCCTGAAAAAGATGCCAATCAACGCCGAGGTCTTGCAACAGCGGGGAAAGGCTCGCCTTGGGACGACGCACCAGGTCCTCGTAACGTAGTGGGTAAACAGTACATCGATTGCATTTTTCCAAATGATCCAAGCGATCAACTGCATTAAGGTTGTCGTTTTCCCATTTCTTAAGCCATTTGCGATAATCCAAGCCGCGATGCTTTTTACTGTATGCGACGGCACGCCCATCGCGGACCAAATGAACAACCTTTATATTGAAAGAAGCATCAGCTGCGAGGGCTTCGAGGCGAGCGAGATTTTTAGAGCTGTCACAAAGCACTGACTGCTTGCTGACGCGTTGAACCTCTCGGAGCAGCTGGGCAGTACGTTCGGAAAATCCCGGGGAGGTGGGTTCCCAGCCTTCCGGGTCTCCGTCCGGAGTAGGGGTATCCAGCGGGCCCAGACGCTTGCGCACCTCAACCCAAAAATCGCAATCTTGGCGAAGGGTGCCGCATCCGCACAATCGACTTTCGGATGGAAGGCCTTCCTCCCGCCATAAACGGGATAAAAATTTCATTTCGCCGAGTCCGAAGATTTTTGGGTGCGCACCCAGGATCAGGTCTAGAAGGGTAGAGCCCGAGTGCGAGCTTGAGTAGATGTAAATCAGGGGAATGGGCGCGCCCTCACGGCTTCGGGGAGGCACTGATAAATCCGGCGCTTGGGGACTAAGATGCAGTAAAGTTCTGAGGGCATCCCGCTCCTTTTCCCGTGTGTAGGTTTCAAATACGCGATGACGAGCAGCTTCACCAAGCGCTCTGCGGCGTTCGTGGTCTGTTGTGAGCTTAGTGATAGCCACCGCCATCCCCTCAATATCGCCTTCCTCAACCAGGATTCCCTGTGCGTCGTTTGTGATGACCTCCGGAATCCCGGCATGCCGGGTACTGATCACCGGACAGGCGTGGGCCATGGCTTCCAGGATCGCCACCGGCAGCCCTTCCTTATCCCCGTTTGAGGCGGTGAGGCTGTGCTGTAAGAAGATGTCCGCCTTACACAGACGCTGAAGTACTTCGGCATGGGGCAGCGCGCCTGCCAAGGTGACCCTGTCATTTAGGCCCGATGCCTGGATGCTTTGGCGGAGCGCTTCCCCCAGAGGCCCGTCTCCGACCATTTCCAGATGGAGCCGGGGGTCTTTTTTCGCTGCGATTTCAAAGGCTCGGAGGGTCAGGAGGGGACCTTTTTTCTCAACCATTCGACCAACGGAAATACACCGAATGGGGTCGGACGTAGCCTGGCTCCGAAAAGGTAAGGTTTCAGGGAAAGCGACGCCACAGGAGATTTTATGTAATCGTTGGCTGGGAATACCGGCCTCGATGAGGCTCTGCTGCATCTGGCGGTTCACCACGACGACCGCATCTGCAAGCTTGAGCGCTTCAAGGGTGGCCGACTTTTCGGGGGATTGAAACATTAGCGATACGTCGGCGCCGTGGCCCATCGCAACGCACCGGATGTTTCGTTTCCTGCAGATGGGAATGACCCAGGCCGCGTCAAAAAAGAATTCGAGGAAGAGGGTGTCGATCTTATGGATATCGAGAAAAGCAACTAAATGCTTCTCGCGTGTTGCGCTCGCATGGCGGTGCTTTTGGGCGGCTTGACGAAGGATGATGGTAGGGCAGGCCGTCGACCAGATGCCGGGACCCTCGCTTCTGCGCCAAGCAACCACAACGGTGTAGTCTGGATTAAGCGACTTTATGTGTTGCTGAACAAATGTTTGAGTGGGTGAACCGATACTTTTTACATAAATGGCAAGCCGGTTTCCATAAGGGGCACTCATGTAAAAAATAAGTTGCAAGTTTGTGGATGAGAACAAGCATAAAACGACAATGGATCGCCCACGTCGTCTGGTTGCCTTGGATTTGGATTCGCTCGATATTGGCTGGGCCATGAGTTTTGCGGATTCTGGTGAATTGCCAAATTTAAAGCGGCTTTTCGAGAGTTCCGTGAGGATGCGGAGTGCTTGGCCGTCGGCCTATTTAGCGGAAAATGTGAATACAGCCTACCTGACCGGCTGTTATCCTTCGAGGACTGGCTTTTGGTCCTTTTACGATTTCAATCCACGTACCTATCAAAACCAATTTCGTCCCCAGTTTGATTTTCAAGAGTATCCCGTATTTTACCGTTACCTAGCCCCAGGGAAAGTCACCTCTTTTGATCTGCCCCAGGTCGCGCCTGATCCGCGTACGCCCGGTGTGCAAGTGACCGATTGGGGAACGCATGGTCCGCGCTCCGCTTCCTCCTCGATTCCGGAGGATTTGCTGGGCAAGCTTGTTGAAAGGTTTGGGCCTTCGGATTTGTTGGCGAATGATAACCTTAATCTGACGGATCCCGGTGCAATGGAGGCTTGTTTTAAGCGCTTTTTTAAAACGCTGCCTCGGCGCGCAGCGATAACGCGGTATCTTCTCGAAGAGACTGAATGGGAGTTGTTCACGACCACCGTGGCGGAGACCCACTCAGCGCTGCATGGATTTTGGCCGTCGCCGAACTTGAACATTCCTCAATATCGCGAGTCGATGTTGCATGAATTGTACCGTGAGATTGATCGCACGGTCGGGGCTATCCTTGAAGCGGTTCCGGAGGACAGTGGTCTTTTTGTTTTTTCGGTTGAGGGGATGGGGGCGAACGGATCCGATCTGCCAGCAATGGTATTTTTGCCGGAGCTCCTGTATCGTTATAGTTTTCGCGGAGCAAAGGGCTTGGACTTTGATCGGGCGGATTTGATGAAGGCAGGTGAGGACTGGAAGCCTTGCCGCTACTGGAAGGAGCATTTATTGCCGATTTTGCGGAAACCGGGTTTCGTGGGAAAACACTTGCGCCGTTATCTGTCGCCTGAGCAAGCAGCTGAGTGGGAGCGGAGGCTCGGTTGTGTGCCTGCCCCCTTCCCACCTCACAAAGTATCGACCAACTTCAAACCCTCAATGTGGTATTCCCCTTTGTGGAGACAGATGAAAGCCTTCGCACTCCCCAGCTTTTTTTCAGGCTTGGTTCGGGTCAATCTAGCTGGCCGTGAGGGGCATGGCGTGGTTCCCGCCAGTGATTACCACAGAATTTGTGACGAGTTGTCTGAAATGCTGTACGGCCTGAGGAACCCGGACGGCACGCCGGCGGTTCGAAACATAGAGAAAACGAGGCCCGGGTCCCCGGAAGATCGGCACGGGCTTCCGCAAGCCGATCTGATCGTCGAGTGGAATCCCGAGAACGGTGATCAACTTCATTGTCCAATCCATGGCCAGTTGGGACCCGCTTGCCCAACCCGCAGCGGGGCACATACTGGCAATGGGTTTGCCTGGTATTCACCCCCCGGAGGGCTAAAGGGGCCTCCGTGCGGTCGCGATTTGAACGAAATCGTATCGGTCGTCGATTTCGCGCCTACGATTTTAGCACTGCTCGGGCGAAAAACTCCGGACAAAATGGATGGCAAGTCCTTCGCCGAAAAGCTCTGTGCAGCTTCATCTGAACCGGAGGTGGCAAATGGCTGAATCAGTGGGTTTGGTGAGTTGTGTCCACAATGAAGACCGGTTTTTGGAAGGATTTCTTCGTTACCACCACCAC
>PWZW01000206.1 GCA_003567255.1 Puniceicoccaceae bacterium
GCGGTGCTCTCCGCGGCTTTGAATACGTAGCCCTTGGCCAGGTCAGTGTAGGCTTGCACTTGGTCCTGTTTCCACAAATCGTCGCGACCCAGTTCAGCGGCAAGGATGTCGGCGACCACGGACGCCGCCTCTATGGAAGCTGCGGCATTCAGCAGCAAACAGCGGGTGCGTCTGGCCAAAACATCCTCGACCGTGCGCGCCATCTCTTCCCTGGCATGCCAGACGACCTCAGCCTTTTGGATGGGTAAGTCGGGATGGATTGTTCCGGACAATGCGGGTTCCGCCCTAATTAACTCGCGGATCGGCAATGCATCGGCCCCGTAAGGCCCAAGGTTGGCCTCGGCGATTTTTGTCTGCGTCCAGCCGTGGATCTGCATGTCTTCGGTTTGGCAGCGTTTATGGTCGAGCCCAGCCAAGGTCTCGGCTTGGTCGATGACGTCCTCCGCCATCTTCCGGTAGGTAGTCCACTTGCCACCGGTCAAGGTGATCAACCCACTGCCACTGATCAGGATGCTGTGGTCCCGGGAGAGCGCGGCGGTGTCGGACCCATCGCCCGCTTTGACCAGCGGACGAAGTCCCGCGAAGACGCTCAGGACGTCATCCTCGGTGGGGTCCTCGTTCAAATATTTACAGGCGTGGGTCATGACGAAGTCACGTTCCTCCGCGAGCGCGCGGGGCTCGAGCGACTTCGCGTCAAGCGGCGTATCAGTTGTCCCGACCACCACGTGGTCGCGCCACGGGACGGCAAAGAGCACACGTCCATCGGCCGTCTTGGGGATCATGATCGCGGTGTTTCCCGGTAAAAACCTTTTCGGCAAAACCACGTGAATTCCCTGGCTCACGGCGATGATTTTGCCGGTTTTGGGCTCGTCCATCTGACGCAACTCATCGACGAAGACACCCGTCGCGTTGATCACCGATCGGGCGCGCACCGTGAAGTGCTTGTCGTTTTCGGTGTCATGAATTTCTACGCCGCAAACCACATCTTTCTCCTTCACGAGGCCCACGCACTTCGCGTAGTTGACCATGGCAGCGCCCAGTTCCTCGGCAGTCTGGGCCAAGTTCACCGCGAGGCGGGAGTCGTCAAACTGCCCATCATGGTAAATCACCCCACCGACCAGCTTGTCGGTTTCGAGGGTGGGTATTTTTTCAATTGTCTCTTTCTTGCTGAGGTGACGGCTGGGCGAGAGGCCGAGTTTACCCGCCAGTTGATCATAGACCTTCATCCCAATCCCGTAAAAGGGTCCCTCCCACCAGGAGTAGTTGGGAATCACAAAAGCCTGGGAATGGACGAGGTGGGGCGCGTTCTTGGCCAAGCGCCCGCGCTCGCGCAGCGCCTCCAGAACGAGGGAAATATTGCCCTGCTGCAGATAGCGCACACCGCCGTGCACGAGCTTAGTCGAGCGACTGGAGGTGCCTTTGGCGAAATCGGACTGCTCAAAGAGCGCGACCGAGTGCCCCCGCGCGGCGGCATCAAGCGCAGCACCGAGACCGGAGGCTCCGCCTCCGACGACGACAACGTCAAAAGGAGTATCCTTGGAATGGATACGGTCGAGTGAAGTGGATCTTTTCATAATGATTCTTTGGATTTAGATTGGTATTGTTTTATTTACAAGGGGGCCACCGGCCCGCGCCGCGATGGCGGTGTGGAGGAGCTTTATTGACGTCAATCAAGGGCTTCTTCCCAGTTTTTGGAGCGCTCCAAGGCCTTCTCCCAGCCCGCCCGCAGGGCTGCCATTTCATCGGCATTCCGCACCGGCTCGAAGGTGACCTCGGCTTCCCAGTTTTGACGAATGGTGTCGCGGCTGTCCCAGAAGCCGACCGCAAGGCCCGCGAGATAGGCCGCGCCCATGGCGGTTGTTTCGATACACTTTGGGCGCACCACGGACTCCTGCAAAAGATCGGCCTGAAACTGTAGCAATGGCTTGCTCCGGGAAGCTCCGCCATCGACCCGCAACTCCTTGAGCGAAAGTCCACTGTCTTTTTCCATGCAGGTAATGAGGTCCTCGCTCTGGAAAGCAATCGATTCGAGGGCGGCCCGGCAGAAATGCGCCCGATTCGTTCCGCGTGTCATGCCAAGGGCAGCGCCCCGGGCGTAGGGATCCCAGTGGGGCGCCCCCAAACCGGCGAAGGCAGGCACAATGTACAACCCCCCGGCGTCTTTAACGGTTTCAGCCAGGCGATCGAGCTCCTGTGCCGTGCGTACCAACTGAAGCTCGTCGCGAATCCATTGGACCACCGCACCGCCGATGAAAATCGAGCCCTCCAGTGCGTATTCCGTGCGGTCACCGATGCGCCAACCCACGGTGGTCAGGAGATTGTTTTCCGAACGTACGGGGGTGTCCCCGGTGTTCATGAGTAGGAAGCATCCGGTACCGTAGGTGTTCTTGGCCATGCCCGGACTGAAGCAGGCTTGCCCGAAGAGCGCAGCGTGCTGATCCCCCGCGATTCCGGCAATCGGGGCACCTCCGGGGTAGAGGTTCTTCTCGACCTCACCGTACACCTCCGAACAAGACTTGATTTCGGGCAGCATGCAGCGCGGTACATTGAAGAGTTCGAGCAAATCGTCGTCCCAGTCATCGGTTTCAAGATTGTAAAAGAGGGTCCGGCTGGCGTTGGTGATGTCGGTGACGTGCACCTTCCGCGCGGTCAACTGCCAGACCAACCACGAGTCCACGGTTCCGAAGAGCAGGTCTCCCCGCTCCGCCCGCGCCCGCACGCCATCAACATTCTCCAGAATCCAACGCACTTTGGTACCGGCAAAGTAGGGATCGAGTCGAAGCCCGGTCTTCTTTGAGACCATCGCCTCAACCCCGTCACGCTTGAGCTGGCCACAATAGTCGGCCGTTCTCCGGTCCTGCCAAACGATCGCGTTGTAAACCGGCTTGCCGGTGCGGCGGTCCCAGACAATCGTGGTCTCGCGTTGGTTCGTTACACCCACCGCGGCGATGTCGTCCGTCTTTAAATTTGCCCGGGAGAGCGCCTCACTCGCCGTCGAATTTTGGCTCGACCAGATTTCCATCGGATCGTGCTCCACCCACCCGGGCTTGGGGTAAATTTGCTGAAACTCTTTCTGAGCAACCGTCACGATCTGTCCATCATGGTTAAAGACAATGGAGCGGGAGCTGGTGGTGCCTTGGTCAAAAGCAAGAATGTAGGATTCTTTTTTCATGGGATCTATGGGGTTGGGTCGTTTTTTATAATTGTAGGAGAACAAAGAGTTGTGCACCGAGGACGCCACCGATGACCGGTGCGACTACCGGTACCCAGGCATAGCCCCAGTCTGAGTCACGTTTCCCCGGGATGGGAAGGAGGGCGTGCATCAGCCGAGGCCCAAGATCGCGTGCCGGGTTGATGGCATATCCCGTTGGGCCGCCCAACGAAAGGCCTAAAGCCACCACTAGCAAGCCGACCAGAAGCGGTCCAAACCAAGTTTCCACCGCGGTGGTCCAAGCTGCCGCCTCAGCCGGCGCGCCCAAACCGACCTTCCCGAGGGCCAGCACACCAAAAACGAGCGCTGCGGTGCCGATAATTTCTGTAACCACCGCCGGTCCCATCTTGCGGATCGCCGGTGCAGTGCAGTGGCAGGCTAATTTCAAGTCAGCATCCTCCGTCTCACCCCAGTGCGCCCAGTAAGCCAGGTAGACTAAAAGCGAGCCGATCATGGCACCGATAAGCTGAGCCAGAAGGTAGCCCGGTACCTGTGCCCACGAAAAGGCCCCAATCGAGGCAAGGCTCAGGGTCACCGCCGGATTGATATGGGCACCGGAAACGCGCCCAACCGCATAAATGGCAATGGCGACCGCCAAGCCCCAACCAAGGGTGATGCAAATCCACCCGCCACCCTGGCCTTTGGATTTCGCCAGAATTGCGGTAGCCACCGCCCCATTCCCAAACAAAATCAGGATGGCAGTACCCACGCACTCAGCAAGGTAAGGTTGCATCTGAAGGGGTATTCATTTTGAGGGTTTGATTTTGGTCTTTTATTGGAATTAACTCAATCGACTGCCTACACTAAAACCGCAGATTTTAAAATTGCAAGTTGTTATTTTACAAAGGTTTAGGTTTTTATTTTATTGTGTTTTCCAAATGTAAGCCCAAATTTATACGGGACTTTCGGGCATTCCTTTTGAAATTTCGAGGGATTCAATCCCATTTCCAATATTTTCCAACTATTTTATTGTATTTCCCAACCCAGCAGGTAAACCGCTAACTTAACATGCACCCAAGTCATCGCCAGGAATTGATTATGCGCCGGATCGAAGC
>PWZW01000123.1 GCA_003567255.1 Puniceicoccaceae bacterium
ATTCCTTCAAAGGCTTTGTTGAAGAGCGCTGAGCTGTTTAACAGTATCAAGCATGCAGATACCTTCGGGATTACTGTCGGAGACGTAAAATACGATTTTGCCAAGGTGATTGGTCGCTCGCGTGGGGTAGCCGACCAAATGGCCAAGGGGATCGAATTCCTCTTTAAGAAGAATAAGGTGGATCACTTTGTCGGTACTGGAACGATCAGCGTTCCCGGTATGGTCGAGATTGTGGACGGGAAGAATAAGGGCACCTTACTTAGGGGAGATAAGGTTTTGGTCGCGACGGGCTGTAGGGCTCGCCAGTTGCCCGGGGTAACTCTCGATGGAGAGCGCGTCATGACTGCCCGTGAGGCACTCGTCATGAAAAAGCAGCCTAAGTCGATCGTTATCATCGGTGCCGGCGCTATTGGAGCCGAATTTGCCTACTTCTTAAACTCCTTCGGTACCAAGGTTACCCTGGTTGAAATGCAGGATGAGATCCTCCCCGTGGAGGATCGAGAGATTGGTAAATTGGTAGGACGTTCTTTCAAGGCCAGCGGGATTGATTGCCGCGTCTCCACAAAAGTGGAGAATGTCAAAGTGACCGCTAAACAGGTGAAGCTTGATTTGGTGAAGGCTGATAAACGAGAAACCGTTACCGCTGATTCCATCCTTGTTGCGATTGGTGTGGTCGCCAACACCGACAAGCTGCTTTCTCCAAAGGTGAAGCTGGCCACAGAACGCGATTACGTCGTTGTTAATGATAAGTACGAAACTTCGGTGCCAGGCATCTACGCAGCCGGAGACATAATCGGACCACCCTGGCTTGCGCACGTAGCGACCTACGAGGCGGTCCAAGCCGTCCAGGGGATGTTTGGTTTCAGCGAGCCGAAAAAGGTGGAGCTGTTCCCCGGTTGCACTTATTGCCAACCACAAGTGGCGAGTATCGGGATTACCGAAGAAAAGGCCAAGGCGGATGGCGTTAAATACAAGATTGGTAAGTTCCCCTTTGCCGCCTCTGGAAAGGCGGTTGCCTCAAATCACTCAGAGGGCTTTGTGAAGCTCATCGTCGACGAAAAACATGGTGAGATCCTCGGAGCGCACATCGTCGGTTCCGATGCGACCGAAATGATTGCGGAGTACGGCTTGGGTATGCAGATGGAGGCGACCGCAGAGGAGATCCACCACACGATTCACGCTCATCCAACGATGAGTGAGGCGATGATGGAGGCCGCTGCGTCCGTTTTCGGCGAAGCAATCCACATTTAGCAGGGCTTTTTATCACAAAGCCCGTTCCGTCCTTTGGGCGAAACGGGCTTATTTGTGCTCGGGGCTTTAGCTATCCGCCGGGACGAATTGTTTGTCGAGCCAGCGATTGAGACGGAGCAGGGCATCATCCCTTTTAGCGTCGTTCGGATCAATGCGCTCAAGAATTTGTATCGCGGTTTCGACGTAGTCGAACGCCGTAGCGGTTTTTAAATTATCGAGCTCATTTGGACTCATTTCTCCCCGGCGAATCATTGCGCGTGCTTCCGCCTCAATCTCTTGGTCCGCACCGCCAAAAGCAATGTCCTCGCCTTTATTTCGTTTACTCATTCCTCCGCTGCCACCGCCGCCTCCGCTACTATTCGTTTCAGTTTTGCCACGCGGTTCCCGCTCTATGGCGGCGGGGTAGCTTTTTCCATCTTTTCCCCGGACTGAGGCTTGCGGCTCCAAGCGTTCGAGCTTGATCATTTCCTTGCGGCAACGGCGAACCAAGTCACCCGACACTTTACAAATTTCAGCAATCACGTTGTTGGAGTGGTCGGGCCATTCTTCCAAGGCAATTTCAACCGCGTTGCGCTTGTCCGCGCTACTTCGATAAAGGCCGTTGCTAGCATTGGCCCCGAGGGCGTGCAGGAGTGCATCAGAGCGACTTCCCGGGTGGATTTCAGCCGAAATCTTGTCTTGCTCATTTCTCCGGACCGCTAGGTAACGGTGAAATCCATCGGCAAGCCAATGCTTGGAACCGTCGTAAAAAACGATGATGGGGGGGAACTCAACCCCAGCCTCCATTTCCTCGGCGTAGGCGGCAATCGCCTCGTCGTTGGTCGCCACCCGTGTTTGGGTCCCTCCGTAAATATCAATTTTATCAAGCTCAATAAGATCTGTGCGCATCTCATAACTTAGGCAGCTTGCGGGTATTTTGATCAAGGACGAAACGTTGATCGCTCACTTTTAATGCTGCGCACGCTTCACTACAGGGATTTCCCGAAGGTTAAAGCCCTTCAAAGAAACGGCGCAAGAGTTCGTCACCATCATCGCTATCGTCGGTGCGTTCAGGGGTATCCACATCGTCAGACTTTGAGCTGCTCGGCTCTTCAGGGCGTTGAAGCGGTGAGAGCAGGTGGGGGTTCTCTTTTAAAAAAACCGCGAATTGCCGATCTTCTTCGGTAAGTAATGCGTGGGGGATGTCCACTAATTCAAAGTCAGCCAGCCGACGTACCCTCAGTGAATCTTCATTTACCCGGATGACTTCAGCAAAAATCTCTCTGCCTTCAGCATTGGTTAAGGAGACGGCAGGAAGCTGCGCACGGGCAGTCATCGCGGCATGCTGAAGAGCGGCTGGGTCCAGCTCGACCGTTTCCTCTACCTCCACTTCTGGTTCGAGATAGATAATCTCGACCTCGGGTACTTCTGATGAGGGGACCATTTCAAAATTGGTGCCAGCCGTTGCCTTACCAACGGATTTTCCAGCAATCATGCCAAAGTAGAAAGCGCCCCCTGCAAGGCACATCACCACTAAAATTCCCAGAATCCGCATCCCTCGTATAAAGGATAACGGTCTCGATTCTGTAAAGCATAACCACCGCTTGAACATCGTTTTAAGCGCTGCAATGACAAGGCTTGGCTGTGCCCGTGAAAACTGATTTGTTAAACCGATTAACAGAGTAAATCCAGCAAGGCCCGCGCTTTCAGTTGGTTTTCACGATATTCGTATGCTGCATTTGATCCGATGACAATGCCACCTCCCGCCTGTACGTAAGCTTTGCACTGCGTAAGGAGGAGTGTGCGGATGATGAGATTCAGCCTTACCCGTTCATCGCCATAAATGGTGCCAAAGGCACCCGTATAGGGCCCCCGAAAGGAGGGCTCAAATTTGTCGATCAGCTCAATGGTCCGGTGTTTGGGGCAACCCGTGATCGACCCGCCGGGGAGGAGCGATCTTAAAATTTCAGAAAGGCCGATGCCTTCACGCAAACGCCCGCTTATTTGCGTCACCAAGTGATGGACGTGGGCGTAAGTTTCAATTTTTCGAAGCTCATCAATCTGGACGGTCCCACTTTCACAGATGCGATTGAGGTCATTCCTTTCCAAATCGACCAGCATGTTGTGTTCCGCGTTTTCTTTGGGGTCGGAACGAAGGTAAGCAAAGGCCCCGGCATCCTCTTCCTTGGTCCGGTCCCGGGGGAAGGTCCCGCCGATGGGTTTTGTCAGGATCCTCAACCCTTTTTGGTCGACGACTGTTTCTGGCGAGCAACTGACCAGCGCCCAATCATCCCAGGCGAGTAAAAAAGCTTCAGATGCAGGATTGCTTTCGGTTAATTGAGCAAAGGTTTGGGCGGGGTCAGGACGGTAGTCGGTCTCGAATCGTTGGGAAATCTTGATTTGATAGGTGTTGCCCGCTCTGATCTCGTGCTGCACCGCTTCAAAAACCTGTTGGTAAGCTTTAAAATCAAAATTACAGCGTAGGGCGGGGCGGTCGCCCTCGTCGGGGCGTTTAAGGAAGGCGCGTTCCCGTGTCTGCATGGCGAAGGAAAGTGCCTCTGCTCTTCCTGGTAACTGACTTTGGATTTCCAGACTATACGGAGTCCACTCAATGCGCGTTCGTGGGCTCGCAAATAAACCGTCGGGGATGTCGATGTCTTTCGGTGCTTGGCATAGGACACCCAGATGACGTGCCAAAAATTCATACCCAAAAAAGCCCACCCAGTTCGGTAGCCCCGCATCGTCTCCCCGACCGCGTTGCGGTGGGGTCTTGCTTAGTTGCGCAATGGATACGTCAGGCTGCGACTGATCCAAGTGCAGCACATCCGCGAAGTCCAAAAAAATGGTGAATCCATCGTCGCGGTCATTCCGCTGTGCCATAACTCTGTTTCCGCAAAGGCGAATAAGCTGATCGAGGGGGACCACGTTCGTGGAATCGAGCGGCTTAAGTTGAGCTTTCGTTGTGGAACAGTGCATTTACAAATAGGTGGCATCCAGACAGGTATCCAGCAAACCACAGGCTTGAAAAAACCG
>PWZW01000205.1 GCA_003567255.1 Puniceicoccaceae bacterium
AGCGCGAAAATGGGCATCGGGGTAAACCCTTCCGTGGGCTCTGCTTTTTCACGCATGAGCTGAGCGTGGACCCCTTGGACTTGGCTATCTTGATAGCCGGCTTTTTCCATGGAGGCCGTGGAATCAGGATGCGGTTTACCGGAACCAAATTTCTTTTCGATGCTCATTGTTCGATAATAGGGGCTTCAGGCAGACTATAGCCCATGCGCAGGCTTTTCATGTAGGCAACGAGCGCATCCGCCCGACGAGTCGGGATGACCTCAAGACCTTCGCCCGGGTGGAAGGCTTCCGGGATCTGCACCGCCCGCGGGTGTGGTTCCACACCCACCTCCTGAACGCGGTAAAGAAAGGCGTACGGTGGCATGGTGGAGCCGGGTGAGGTGATCTGCGGGTTGTAAAAATGTTGATGGTGCCAGTCATCCGAAGGATTGCGATCTCCAATCGTCATCAAGTCCGGCCCGGTGCGCATGGTTCCCAGGACCACACGGTCTTGCAAAATGTAATCGCGGGGCACGCTCTGACGCTCCCCCCAGCCACGCTCGGTGTCGGCACCAAAGCCCGGTCGGCGGACCTGCTGGGAGTGGCAGTAAATACAGCCGAGGTCGAGGTACACCTGCTTTCCCTGCTGGGCCAAACCGACGATTTGCTCGGGGTAGAGCGGATCACCCTCAATGGGGTTCCCCTCTTCGTCCAAAACTTCGGTGGTTTGCACGAGCTTACCAAATTGAATTTGGCTCGTTAAAATGAGCCCGGTCCATGAAAACGCCAGGGTGAAGAAGATTCCCAGAAATAGGAGTGGAAGATTGTTCATTAAGCCTCTGCCTCCTTCCTGCGCTCAAGCAAAGTCGGTCCCTCAACCTTGCGGTTGGCTGGAAGAAGCATCCAAAAGACGTTAATCGCAAAAGCGATGTGGCCGAGGGTGAGGAAGAGTCCGGAAACGGAACGGGACTGCAACCATGGCACGGTCGCCCGCACGGTGTCGATGAAAGCGATATCCGGGTCGTTCATCATCATGCCTTGGATCCAACCACCGACGTGCAGGCCTACGACCATGATCCCGATACCAACAGCACAAAACCAAAAATGAAGGTGAATCAAAGTTGCGGAAGGCCACTCCCGCTGGAGCAACCGCGGCATCATGAAATAAATCGCCCCAAACATAATCATCGTGAAGAAAGCATACACCCCGTGGTGCGCATGGCCCACCGTAAAGTGGGTGAAGTGAGTCACTTCATTAACACTGCGTAGGGCCATGGCCGAGCCGATGAGACTCGTAAGCGTGTAAGACATGGCCCCAAAAACCACGAAGCGAAGGGTCGGGCTACGCCAGACTGCACCAAAACTACCGACCACCGTCATATGGTGATTGATAGCGGTGACCACGACCGGAATGACCATCATAACACTTGCAACGATACCGGCCGAAATGAGCCAAACCGGGATAGGCCCGCCGATGAGGTGGTGCACCCCGGCCCAGTTGTAAAAGAGGGCAAGCGACCAAAAGGCGAGGACAGAAAGATAATAACTATGGATGGGCTTGCCCAGCACTTTGGGAATCAGGTAGTAAGCGGCCCCCAAAGCCATCGGGGTGAACCACAGACCGAGGACATTATGAGCAAACCACCAATTAGTGATCGCTTGAACCGTGCCTCGCGCCGGGATGAAAACAATCATGATTTGCGCGACGGTATAAAGCCACGGAAACCAAAAGAGCGCAGCGAGGAAAAACCACTGGGAGACGTAAACGTGTTCACCCTTGCGGAAGCGGAAAGCCATAATGCCCCAGGCACCAATCAGTGCGTACGACAGGGCCAACAGCGGAGTGACATACTTCGGCATTTCCAGCCACTCGATAGAGGTGCCATGACCTGCGAGAATGCCAACGATGCCAATGGTGGCGGCGATGTTCCAGATACTACCGGCGATGTACAACATGCCATTGTGACGAACTTCATTCCGGCAAAGCCGCGCCATGATCCAAAGGGCTACCGCAAAAATGGCATTATTTGACCATCCAAACACCATCGCGTTGAGGTGGGCGGAGCGCACGCGCCCGAAAGTCAAAAACTCATACGCGCCAAGGAAATCCGGGCTGTGCGCCTTGATGGCTGCAATCAACGCAAGGATGGTCCCGGCCATCAGCCAAAAGATACTCGATATGAGAAAGAAAATGGCCGCTCCACGCATGGAACGGTCGATCTTACTAAGCTCGGTGCGCACGTGCTCATCGCCCGAGGTGTACGGACCGGTGGACGGTGCGGGTGCTGTCTGAACTGCGATACTCATTGCGAAATAAGGAAAAAAACAAAGTGCCCGTGGATTGGCGAGCCTTGGCTTTGGATAGAATCAGTCTTTCTTTTTATTATCAGGAAAGCTATCTCCCTCCAAGCCTTCCGGCTCCTCAGCGTCGAAGATGGTTTTTGCGTTTTCCTCAAAGTCCTTGAACTGCCCGTTTTTGGAGGCCCAGTAGAGGGCAATAACCGCAGAAGTGAAAAGGAATGCACCAACCAGAAAAATAGTCAGAATGTAGCCGAATCCTTCCATCACACGCTTACTCGGCAGATCCTCGTTCAGCGTATTCTCGAAGAACGATGCTCATTGCCCGCTCAACCGGAATTTTGACGGTACCCTCGTCAGCGTTGATGACGGCATATTGATTCAGCTTGGAAATGCCGTCTGCACGGGTTTCGGAAAGCAGGTTTTTACGCTGCTGAATAAGCTCTGCATCGACCGGTTCCGCACGGTTCGGCAAGTAAGCCAAAAACATGACCAAAACGAAGACCAGAATGGTTCCGATGATTCCGAGGAAGGTGGCGACGCGCGCCGGAAGACCGACGGGAGCAAGGTCGTTGGAGGATGAAGTTGAATCACTCATGGTGTGCAAGCGAAGCTTTGATGTTTGGATCGCGGACGGGGAGTGGCAGGACACTGCGCATGCTGCGCAGGAAGGCCCACACACAAACACCGCCCACGCCGATCAAACAGGCGATATCGAAGAAGGTGATGGAAAATTGGCGAACGTCAAAGTAGGCAACCGAAGGATCTGCCGGGACCAGCTTACCCGGAATCAGGTTGAAGTACATGTCCAGAAGGTGGAAGCCTATGATCCAGGAGGCGATGAAGACCGTCCGTTTAATCGTCACCTTGTTTTTGTACCAAAGGAGGAAAAGGAACGGCAGGAGGAAGTGAAGGAAGATCAATGCCATGCTTACCCACCACCAAGAGTTCAGGGAGCCGTCATAGTTTGCCTCGCGGATGTTGTACCAGAAGGTTTCCTCGGGGATGTTGGCATTGTAGATCAGGAAGTACTGCGAAAAGCTGATGTAGGCCCAGAAAATCGTGAAGGCGAGCATCATGCAGGCGAGGTCATAGCGATGCCCCTGAGTGAAGAGGCCCTTCAGTGGGCCGCGCGCTCCGTAAACGACGAGGAGGATTAAGGTCACACTGAGCGCAACCCGCATCGAAGCGGCGAAAAACCAAACCCCGTACATCGTGGAGAACCAGTGGTACTCGAGACTCTTGAACCAGTCGATGGAAGCCACCGTCATGGCGGCCGCACAGAAAAAGATGCCGAGTGCCGAGAAGATACGGGCATTATGGAAGTTCCGTATGTCCCCGGTCTTATCCATGTTGAAGGAGAAGCGGCGCAAACAGAGAGCCAGCACGGTGAAAATCACAAAAACCCCAATCGCCCGTACCGTGAAAAAACCGATATTCAAATACGGGGATTTATGCAGGTAGAGCGGGTCTCCCGAGACGGTGCCGCCGCCGACAATTTCCCGGTCCACACCCATCCATTTCCAAAGAATACCTGGATCTTCATGGACAAAGGGTATGATGAGGAGGGGGATAAAGAGCAGCCCAAGGTAGGGAAAGACACTGATGCCATGCTCGAGAATCCGTCGAAACGCGGTGGGCCACTTTGCGTGGAAGATGTAGAAAATCAGCACCATGAAGAGCATACCAATGGCTATGGAGAGCCAGAAGGAAATGCCCAGGAGCCAACTGAGAATGGGCCGCACATTCCCCTCACCAAGCCCGGAGATCAGGCCAAAAGCGCCGATCGCCAAACCTACGATTCCGACGACCAGAGAGATCAAGCCGTAGTTACGGGCACTGCCGCTGCTAGCGCTGGAAGCGGACATCACGGGGGTGCTTGTGCTTGCGGAAATTGGTGTACTCATAATCCTAGCTCTGAAATTTTAGCCGCAGGAAGATCGCTCTTGTCTGCAAGTTGGGAACGCTGAAG
>PWZW01000154.1 GCA_003567255.1 Puniceicoccaceae bacterium
CCAACGACGAGGAAACCGCTTATAAACTAGCCGAGGAAATCGGTTTCCCGGTACTCCTGCGCCCTTCTTTCGTGCTCGGCGGTCGCGCCATGTTCATCGTTTACACCATGGAGGAGATGAAGCACGTGATTCGGGACGTGTTTGATGCCGCACCGGGTAAGCCCGTCCTGCTGGACCAATTTCTTGAAGATGCCATCGAACTGGACGTCGATTGCATCTCCGATGGGAAAACCACACTGGTTGGCGGAATGCTCCAGCACGTCGAATTTGCCGGAGTACACTCCGGCGACGCCGCCATGGTAATGCCCCCACACACCCTGGAGGAAGCTATGCTCGAGCGCGTCCGCACTGCAAGCTACAGCCTCGCCCGCGAATTAAAGGTCGTTGGCCTGATGAACGTGCAGTACGCGATCAAGGACGACGAGCTCTACATTCTTGAAGTTAATCCACGCGCCTCTCGAACGGTGCCCTTTGTCTCCAAGGCAATCGGCGTGCCGTTGGCCAAACTGGCCGCCCGCCTAATGGCTGGTGAAACCCTTCAAGACGTCGGCTTTACCGAGGAAATTATTCCTGATTACTTCGCAGTCAAAGAGTCAGTCTTCCCGTTTAATCGCTTTCCCGGTTCCAGCATTATGCTGAGTCCTGAGATGCGCAGCACCGGTGAGGTTATGGGCATAGACAAAGACCTCGGTGTTGCTTTTGCGAAATCACAAATGGCGGCCAAACCGGCCCTCCCGATGGACGGAGATGCCTTCATTAGCGTAAAGGATCGCGACAAAGCACGGGCGGTCGACATAGCCCGCTCCCTAAGTGAAATGAACTTCGGTATCGTTGCCACCGCCGGTACGGCGCGTGCCTTGGAAGCTGAGGGAATCAAGGTTAAAAAAGTTTATCGCCTCAGTGAGGGCAGACCAAACGTGATCGATTTGATCAAAAACCGCAAGGTCACCCTTATCATCAACACCCCGCAAGGCACCGTTCCAAGACAAAACGAAAACCAGATCCGCACGCAGGGCCTTAAGTACAACATCTGCATAATGACGACGATTTCTGCGGCCTCTGCCGCGGTCGACGGCATCCGTGCGTTGAAAGAAAAAGGTTACACCGTACGCTCGGTGCAGGAATTCGCTAAGGATACGAAACCTGCGCGGTAGTCTCCGTGCATCACTCACCCTGGATTTTACTCGTCCCGCATGTCAGCTGAACGCACCATAGCACTGCTCTCCGGAACCGACCAACCGGGCCTGGTCGCCAGGGTATCCGGTTGGATCTTTGAGCGTGGAGGCAATATTCTGCACGCTGACCAGCATCGGGACATGGAGGCTAATATCTTCTTTCAGCGCCTGGAGTGGATTCCCGCGGATGAAGCCAACGCTCAGGCAGAAGCCAGCGAATTCGCCGATTTTGCAAGCACCGCATTGGGAATGCAGGCACAGGTCGCTCGCGGCGGCGAACGTTCTAAAGTCGCCCTGTTTGTATCCAAAATCGACCACTGTTTTCATGATACTATTCTCCGCTTTCGGGCGGGTGAACTGGCGGGGGACTTGGTCTGCATCATCTCAAACCATCCAGATTTGAGGCCGGAGGCCGAGCGCTACGGTATCCCTTACCATTATATACCCATCTCCAAGGCGAATAAGGCCGAGGCGGAAGCCGCACAGGTAAAAGTACTTCACGATAGCGGCGTCCACCTCGTGGTGCTGGCAAGGTATATGCAAATCCTCAGTGCGGAGTTTTTAAGTGCGCTTCAGCGTCCGGTCATCAACA
This sequence comes from Puniceicoccaceae bacterium, assembly GCA_003567255.1. Classification (GTDB taxonomy): domain Bacteria; phylum Verrucomicrobiota; class Verrucomicrobiia; order Opitutales; family Coraliomargaritaceae; genus T3Sed10-183. The sequence goes on from PWZW01000154.1 coordinate 1,768, forward strand.
TTCACCACTCTTTCCTTCCCGCCTTTGCTGGAGGACGCCCCTACCACCAAGCCTTCACCCGCGGGGTCAAGCTGATCGGTGCAACAGCTCACTACGCCACCCCCGACCTTGACGAGGGACCGATCATCCATCAGGACGTTACTCGGGTGAGCCATCGCCACAACATTGCGGATTTGGTACGCAAAGGCCGGGATTTGGAAAAGGCAGTATTTGCTCAAGCCATTCGTTGGCACCTGGAACACCGCATCCTTATTTACAACAACAAGACCGTAGTATTTGATTAACGAAAATCTATAAACATGGCACACCGTCCCCAAAAAAAGAAAAACCAAGCGCCCCTCCCCGAGGATGAGGCAGCAAAGACTGACACGCTTGATGAACGCAACCTGGTCGACGCGGAAAAGTCCGCCGAACTGTCCTTCGAAGATCGCGTCCGGATGTACTGGGAGTCCAACCAGGGATTTATCATCGCTTGCATCGCGCTCGCACTGGTTATCATCCTCGGCTACCAGGGCCTCGGCGTTTATCAGGAAACTACTCAGCGCAACCTGCAGTCCGCCTACGCAGCAATTTCAAACACCGCCGAACGAAGCGAGTTTGCACGCCAAAACAGCGGAACCCGCCTCGGTGGTGTGGCCGCGCTGGAAGTGGCCGATGAATACTTTAGCTCGGGAGACCACAATGCTGCTGCAGAGTACTACAGCCTCGCCGCAGCTGCACTGGAGGGTAATCTTCTTGTCGGCCGCGCTCGCGTGGGCGCCGCCATTTCAGTCTATGAGACGGGCGATTCCGCGCGGGCGACCGCACTTCTCGATGCCATCGTGAACGACAACACCCTCGCCCAGGCGGCCCGCTCAGAGGCGGTGTTTCACCTTGCGGTCAATGCTTACGCGGAGGGCGATTTTGAATCATTTCAAGCTCACGCCCAGCGCCTGGACGGCTTTTTCCACAACGAAATTTGGGTCGAACGCCTGGCCGAGTATCGGGCCCGCGTCGCCCAGCGCACCCGCTAAACTGAAGACGGGTACGATTCTGTATCCCAAGGATAACTCTCTTTTAACCACACAGCACTCAATATTATGAGCACCATCATCACAGACATTCGCGCACGCGAAATTATCGACTCCCGCGGAAATCCAACCGTCGAAGTAGACGTTGAACTGGAATCCGGCGTTATCGGACGGGCATCCGTTCCCTCGGGCGCCAGCACCGGCGTTAATGAAGCGCTTGAGCTTCGCGACGGCGATCTTCCGGCAAACAATTTTCCAAAGGGTTTCAAAAACAAAAAACGCTATCTGGGTAAGGGCGTTTCCAAAGCTGTGGACAATGTTCACGAGCTGATTGCCCCTGAACTCATTGGGCTCGACGCCTGCGATCAAGTGGGCATCGACCACCTGATGATCGACGTCGATGGCACGAAAAACAAAAGCAAGCTTGGCGCAAACGCGATTCTGGGTGTTTCTTTGGCAACCGCGCACGCCGCTGCCGACGCCCTCCGGCTCCCGCTCTACAAGTACATCGGCGGACCAAACGCAAAAGTCCTGCCAGTTCCCATGATGAATATCATGAACGGGGGCGCACACTCTGACGCTCCGATCGACATTCAGGAGTTCATGATCATTCCAAAGGGTGCAGACTCTTTCCGACATGCCATCCAAATGGGCTGTGAAATCTTTCACGCGCTCAAGGGTGTTTTGAAGGGTAAGGGCCTCTCCACCGCAGTGGGTGACGAAGGGGGTTTTGCACCCGTTCTGGAATCCAATGAGGCTGCCCTTGAGGTGATCGCTCAGGCTGTCAAGAATGCCGGCTACAAGCTTGGGAAAGACATCTTCTTTGCCCTCGACGTCGCCGCCTCTGAATTCTACGACGCTAAGAGCAAGAAGTATGTCTTCAAAAAGTCTGATGGTTCCAAGCGCAACGCTTCACAAATCGTCGATTTCTACAAAGACCTTCAGAAAAAATACCCCATCCTCTCAATTGAGGACGGTTGCGATGAAGAGGATTGGGACGGTTGGAAAAAACTGACCGATGCGATCGGAGATACCACCCAGCTCGTTGGAGACGATCTCTTCGTAACGAACACCCAGTTCCTCAAGAAAGGCATCGACCTCGGCGTGGCCAATTCCATCTTGGTGAAGGTCAACCAAATCGGATCCCTCACCGAGACCTTGGACGCCGTTGAAATGGCGAAGGAAGCCCGCTACACCAGTGTCCTCTCCCACCGCTCTGGCGAAACCGAGGACACTTCCATTGCAGACATCGCTGTGGCAACCAACTGCGGACAGATCAAGACTGGCTCCCTGAGCCGGACCGACCGAATCTGCAAGTACAACCAGCTCCTCCGTATTGAGGAAGAGCTGGGCGGCCAAGCCATCTACGGCGGCAAGCTCTAGACCTCCGCCCATCCGGGCACTTTCCTTTTCAAGCCCGGTTGCACAACGTGCAGCCGGGCTTTTTTTGGTGAAGCCACTCA
>PWZW01000229.1 GCA_003567255.1 Puniceicoccaceae bacterium
GTGAACTTTGAGCGCGGGCCTTCCCGCTTTTGCCCGAACCAGTCAGAGCACGCTCATTTCCATTGCCGCAAAAGCGGAAAAATTTACGATGTCGCGATCCCTCCGGAAATCAGCGACGAACTGCGGTCAACTTTGCCCGAAGGCTTCACCGCTGAGCACATTGAGCTCTCTTTTTCCGGGGTTTCCCTGAGCCAAGGGAAGCGCGAAAGCGCTTGAGCCCCTCTTCACTAAACCAACCTTACCATCTTAAACAGACTCCATAAAAATGAACGCACTCGAAATTAAAAATCTGAACGTTTCCATCGATGGCACCGCCATCCTCAAAGACTTTTCTTTGACCATTCCCAAGGGAGAGGTGCACGCCTTGATGGGCCCAAACGGCACCGGAAAAAGCACTTTGGCCAAAGTGATTGCCGGTCACGAAGACTACACTGTTGATAGCGGTGAAGTCCTGATTGACGGGGAAAACATCCTCGGCAAAGAGCCCGACGAGATTTCCCACGCCGGCCTCTTCCTCGCTTTCCAATATCCGCTTGAGGTGCCGGGCGTCTCAATTGCAAACTTTATCCGGGCCGCCCTTCAGGCGCGTCTGCCGGAGGGAGAGGACATTAATGCCGTGGAGTACTACAAAAATCTCTACGCCAAGATGGACGCCCTTCAGATGGACCGGAAGTTCACCAGCCGCTCGCTCAATGAGGGATTCTCCGGTGGTGAGAAAAAGCGCTGTGAGATTCTTCAAATGTCGATGCTTGAGCCGAAGTATTCGATCATGGATGAAACCGACTCGGGCTTGGACATTGACGCCCTCCGGGTCGTCTCCGAGGGCGTTAATTTAATGCGTGGGCCGGAGCGCGGCTTCCTCGTTATCACCCACTACCAACGCCTCCTCAACTACATTGTGCCCGACAAGGTGCACGTAATGTACGACGGAAAGATCGTCGAAACCGGAGACAAGGAGCTCGCCCTGAAGCTTGAGGAAAAAGGCTACGAATGGCTGGCGCCTGCCGGAGCCGGGGCGTGATGCTCCCGTATCCATCGCCGTGAACCACCAACCACCTGAAACATTATGGCAAATACAACTTTAGAAAACGACGCCCTCAAAATTGATAACGAAAAGGGAAATTTCAAATATCCGGAATCCTACAGCTTTGACGCTGGAGTCGGGCTGACGGCAGACACCGTTGAGTACATCAGCAAGGTCAAGGAAGAAGATGAGTGGATTAGGGATTTTCGTTTGAAAGCCCTCAAGGTTTTTCAAGACAAGCCGATGCCGACACACTGGGCGTCCAAGGATCTGGAGACCATTGATTTTGATAAGATTCGGTACTACCTCTCGAAGGGTCAAAAGCCCAGCCGTACTTGGGATGAAGTGCCGGACGATGTGAAGGAAACCTTCGAGCGTCTGGGCATTCCAGAGCAGGAGCGCAAGTTCCTTGCCGGCGTTGAGGCGCAGTTCGACAGTGAGGCTTCCTACTCACGGATGAAGGAGGATCTCGAAAAAGAGGGGGTGATCTTCGTCGGCTCAACCGAGGGCTTAATGAAGTACCCGGAAATATTCCGGCCCTACTTTGGAAAGGTGATCCCCACCGCCGATAACAAGTTTTCCGCACTGAACAGCGCGGTTTTCAGTGGCGGTAGTTTCATTTACGTACCGAAGGGCGTTAAGCTCAAGCAACCGCTCCAAGCCTACTTCCGCATTAATGCCGAAAACTTCGGTCAGTTTGAGCGGACCCTGATCATTGCAGACGAGGGCTCGGAAATCACTTACATGGAAGGGTGCACCGCACCGAAGTTTGAGACCGCCACGCTGCACAGTGCCGTCGTCGAGTTGGTCGCGCTGAAAGGTGCGAAGATCCAGTACATCACCGTGCAAAACTGGTCCAACAACGTCTTCAACCTCGTCACCAAGCGTGGCCTCGCCGAAGAGGACGCCGAGGTCCGTTGGATCGACTGTAATATTGGTTCCCGCCTCACCATGAAGTACCCCGGCGTTGTCCTGAAGGGCGAGGGGGCGCGCGGTGAAGTGCTTTCCATTGCCCTGGCCAACGACGGACAGCACCAGGACACCGGTGCGAAGATGATTCATCTGGCAGACAAAACCACCAGCAACATCATTTCCAAAAGCATCTCCATCGGCAAAGGCCGTTCGACCTACCGTGGTCAGGTGCACATGCCAAAGCATCTTAAAAACTGTAAAAACAATACCGAGTGTGATGCCTTGCTGATCAACACAAACAGCCGGACGGACACTTACCCTGCAATCACCACCCGCGGAGAAAATAATACCGTTCAGCACGAGGCCAGTGTTTCCAAGGTGAGTGCCGAGCAAATCTTCTACATGATGCAGCGCGGACTGTCCGAAGGGCAGGCCATGAGCTTGGCGGTGAACGGGTTTGTGAACGATCTGATGCGTCAATTCCCTATGGAATACAGCGTCGAGCTGAAGCGTTTGATTGACATGGAGATGGAAGGTTCGGTCGGTTAAGTCCCGATCTTCAGTCACCGGTTAGAACATTAAAATTATAGATAACGTGTCATGAGCACTACATTTCCCTCCACCGAAAAAAACGAATCCAGCCCAAGTCATGCGGCGTCGGCGCTTCCCGCTTGGTTTACCGAGCGTCAAGCCCTCGGGCGTGAACGCTTCGACGCACTCCCGATGCCCAGCGCCAAAGACGAAGCCTGGCGCTTCGCTTCCGCGAGTAAGTTGGATCCTGAAATCCTGCAAACTGTTGAAAAAGCTCCTGCTCCTAACCGGACGGAAGAAGCAATGCAGCGTTCTGTATTGGTCAACGAGCGATCTGGAAAAGCTGTTTTTGTGAACGACCAGTGCGTCGACTTTGAGCCGGTCAGCGAGGAGTTGCAGGCCAAGGGCGTTCGCTATCTGACGATCGAACAAGCGCTGCAGAGCGAGGCGGCCTTGTTGGAAAAATACCTCTTCCAACAAAAGACCGAACTCGGCTCAGAAAAGTATTTTGAGCTGCACGCCGCCTTCCTTAAAGCCGGGAGCGTCTTGTTCGTCCCGCGCGGGGTCGAGATTGAGGCACCTTTTGTGAACTACCATTGGTTGGATGGTGAGGGCGCCTGCGCCTTTCCCCACACCTTGGTGATTGCGGAGGACAACGCCAAAGTCTCCCTGGTGGACGTATTCTTTTCAGTTGACGGAGAGAGCAAGGGTTTTGCCGCAGGCGTTTCCAGCATCATTGCCGGTGCCGGGGCGAAGGTCTTCCGGAAAGTGGTTCAGGATTGGAATGAGTCCACCGTCTCTTTTCAGTTGGACAACACCTCGGCGGGACGCGATGCCGAGGTTAAAAGCGTCGCCGTGAACATCGGCGCGGAGCGGGCCCGTTTTGAAAATCAGGTAACGATCGAAGGCGCCGGAGCACACGTGAAGCTCTACTCCCTGACCGTTGCGGAAAAGCGTCAGGAGTTTGACCAGCGCACGCTGCAAACGCACAATGCGCCCAACGCGGTTTCCGATCTTCTTTACAAGAACGCCTTGCTCGACCGGAGCCGCACCATTTTCTCCGGCCTGATCCGCGTAGCGGAAGGTGCCCAGCAAACCGACGCCTACCAAACCAATCGTAACCTGCTCCTCGACCCCACCGCCGACGCCAATGCGCTGCCTGGTCTGGAAATTCTTGCGAATGATGTGAAGTGCAGTCACGGGGCAACCACCGGTAACGTGGATGAAGATGAGTTGTTCTACATGATGAGTCGGGGCATCGATCGTCGCACCGCCATGCAACTGTTGGTCTTTGGTTTCTTTGAGGAGATCATTGAAAAGGTGGAAAGCGATGAATTGGCCGAGGGCCTGCGCACGCTGATCCATCAGAAGTTCGAAAAGAAAATTCGCTCAAAGCAATTGGTTTAATCAATCTATTGATCCATGACTGAAGAACAACGCACCCTGTCTCGCGACGTTGAGGGCACGCTCATCCCCCAGGGTGAGCCCATGACCCTCAACAAGGGCGAAATTGTCACCATAACGCACCGCTTGGGAGGAAACTTCACGGTGATGACACATAATGGCATGTTTCGTATCAAGGGCTCCGATGGCGATGCCCTCGGAGAGGAACCAACCGCCGAAAAGCAGGAGGAAACCCCGGCAACCGCACCGCACGACGGCCCTCCCAACAACGATGCGCTATGGGAGCAGTTGAAGTCGGTCTACGACCCGGAGATTCCGGTAAATATCGTGGACCTGGGCTTAATTTACCCCATGGAAGCCAGCGA
>PWZW01000228.1 GCA_003567255.1 Puniceicoccaceae bacterium
CCACCAAAGTTCTTGAGGCAGGCTTTCAGCCTGCGGAATTTCTTTTTGCCATCCGACCCAGCGCGTTGCGCTGGGCTAAGCTGCATAAGGCCGTTGGCCTTAAACGCTCCTGACGCCAACGGCGTCGCTCAACATAGCCCAAGGCAGGCGCCCGGGATACCCCGCCCTAACCAAGCCGTTGCAGGCTGAAGGCTTACTTCAATCTGCGACGCCTCCGCCATCGATGGTAAGCTTAAACCATTGCCTCGCTTCCCAGAAGCGGGCAGCCGATCCTGGGTTCAGCAACTCGGCTTAGCGCAGCTTCGTTTTAATTGCTCGCCTGTTCCTCTTAGCGGGGAGCGTTTTCATGTCAAAGGAACCTTGGGCAGCGACAAGCGCTTGGCAGCAGGCTGCCGCAGTCCAAAGACGGTTGCGCCGTCAGGTAACCGGTCTGCAACACATAGAACAGCACATGCTTTTAAAGATCCTACGGGGATTGCAGAAGGAGCAAAACGAGTGACCTGCAGGGGGGCGGGGTCGATGCGGAGTGAGCGGCTTGACTGGCCAAGTGTTTTGGTTTGCTCAAGCAGGACGAGACGAGTCGTGTATTTCCTGGTAGCCTCTACTTTTCGAAGTGTCGAGTGGAGTTCGTAAAGGTCGAATGTGAGAGACTTTTGCGCGGCCCGCGTATTGATCGTCCCCGCGGCGACGTGCTTGTTTGAAGCGTTAGAGCAATCGAGACCAATGCGGGCGCGAACAAACTTTTTGGGCTAGCTCTACAGATGGTCTGGAAATTTCGCTCCGCAGGATTCGCCGCTTGCATAGTTGCTAATGGATATTATAAACGAAAGTGATCGGTTCACCGATTTCTCAAACTACAATCCACTAACGCAAAAATTAATTATGGCAGATAATAGCTTCCTTTCCCCGTTTTTTGAAAAACTGGGCTCCTTCGTGCCGGATGTCATTGCGGCAGTCATCGTCCTGATCATAGGCGTCATTCTCGCCAGCGTCGTTCGCAAAGCGGTCGCCTACTTGCTCAAAAAAGTAAACGTAGATGAACGCATTAACCGTGATCGTGAAACACCCCTTCATTTGGAATCGCCGGTAGCGACTTTCGTTTATTACCTCGCGCTCCTCTATGTGTTGCTGCTTGTCCTGAGCATCCTTGGCGTCGAAGGGGTCCTAGGACCGCTGCAAAACATGTTTGAGCAGTTCGTTAGCTACTTACCAAACCTTGTGGCGGCAGGTGTTATCGCTTTTGCCGGGTATATTATCGCCAAGACGGTATCGGTGATCGTCGGAGCGGCGGCCAAGGGTGCAGACGTGCTTTCCGAAAAAATCGGCCTCGCAAAGCAGGTAAGTCTCGCGCGGCTTGCCCAGCAGTTGGTCTTTCTCTTCATCTTTATTCCTATTTTGATCGTAGCCTTGGATGCGCTGCAGATGCGGGCGATATCAGCGCCGGCCACGGAAATGTTGAATGATTTGATGGGCGCGATTCCAAATATTCTTGGTGCCGCTATCATCTTGGCCGTCTTCTTCATTGCAGGTAAGTTTGTGGTTTCCATCCTCATCGATCTTTTGAAGAACCTGGGAGCCGATGCGCTCCCAACGAAGCTCGGGCTGGAACCGGTGGTGGGCGATGGCTTTTCACTTTCGAAACTGACGGGTACCGTAGTCTTTTTCTTCATCATGTTCACCGCCGTGATTTCCGCTCTCGAAAAAGTGCAGATGGTGGAGATCGCATCGGTGCTGAGCAACCTACTGATCCTCGCCGGGCAGATTGTGCTTGGCTTGGTTATTTTGGCAGTCGGTAACTATATTGCCAGTCTTGCGCACAAGCTCCTCAGTCGCTCTAGTGAGCATAAGCTCCTGCCGACGATTGCCCGCTACGCCATCCTTGCTCTGGTTTTTGCCATTGGCCTGAACGCGATGGGTATTGCCGACACGGTAGTGCACCTTGCTTTTGGTCTGTCTTTGGGTGCCATAGCGGTGGCGGTAGCTCTCTCCTTTGGTCTGGGTGGTCGCGAGGCGGCGGGTAAGCACATGGAATATATCCTGAGCAAGTTCCGCAAGGGCGAGTAGATCCTTGTTCAGATAGGTGATTTTCAAGGCCCGAAGTTCAAGCGAACTTCGGGCCTTTTCCTTTAAGCGGGAAACCGGGTCGTTAGCTTGCGGTGCTGGCGGCGGTATAGAGAATGGCAGAGGCGATGGGCCCCTACTTTAGTGAGGAGGGCGCAGGGGAGGATGGTCTGCCAATAAATTACGAGGAGTTGCTTCCGTGCGGAGGAGCCTTGTTGGAGCTTAGCGAGCAGTGCGGGCGCTTCCGCGTAGTAACTTTGAATATCCTGCGCTCCACCAGGCAATGAGGGAAGAACCTTCTCCCTGAAACGGCGGAGGGTTTGCAACTCCCAGCAGTCGTCACGCAGGCCGACCGCACCACAGGCGGCGGTGGTCAGGTAGCAGGGCTCCTCGATTTCTCGGCCGCGGCCTTCCCGCAGATCTTCAATCGCATGCTGAAGAAGCCCTACCGAGCGAAAGCGTCCGTCATGGAAACGACCTTCTCGCAGGGTAACTTTGATCCGAAAAAGGGGCACTTTATTTCTTGGCAGCGCCGCTTCCGCTTGCGCAACCGAACCGAAACCGCCCGCATCGTAAAAGTCAAATTCTATGGGATGAGGCTCGCTGAAAACTTTGATTAGGTCGGCGACCTCTTCATCGCTGAAGGTATGCTCACCCATTAGGCGCAGCTGATTTCGGCGGACCAGTCGCCGCTCCGGCTGTTCGTCGAATGGATGTCCGGTCCATGTGAGACCAGCGGAAATCGGCTTCGAGAGTCCGGGCGCGTGCATGCGAACCAACATCTTTGGAATAGTCCGGAGCGTGTTGCGATAGACATACATCGGTAAGCGAATCTGTAGTCGACGACTTGCCAAATGGATACCCGAGACATCCAGCCCCAAGGTAGGCTGGTTTTGGCGGTCCAGGAAAACGGGGTCAATATTCCAGTCGAATAGTGGTGCATCCTGATTCACCGCATTCCATTGCTGGATGAGCTCGGAACTTAAGTGGCTGGTGACAGGGTTTGAGGTGTCAACGATTTCAAACGCGCCCTCATCCATACTGTGCTGAATGCGCACCGTACTCTGGGTTGTGGAAAACCGTCGAAAGTCCGCTCCCTGACCGACACTGACGAGGCGAACCTCAACATCGGCACCATCACCAAAGGAGCGTTTCTCGACGCGGAACCTTGGGGTGCGTCCCTCTGATCCGGCGAGTGCCCGTCCTGGTTTTAGCCCGACAGACAAGGCACTCAGGGAACAAACTGACAAGAAGCGTCGTCGGTGTATGGGTTTCATTCAAATGATAAAAAATATTTATTGGTTCTTCTGCAATCCCCGTGGGATCTGTTGAAGCATATAAGGCATATTCTTTTCTATTTGTCGCAGACCTGTTACCCAACGGTGCAACCGTCTTTGGACTGCGGCAGCTGTGCTACCGCTTTCTGCGTAGGCAACCTGCTGCCAAGCTCTTGTCGCTGCCCAAGGTTCCTTTGGCACGAAAACGCACCTCGCTCCGAGGGACAGACGAGCAATTTAAGAGAGGCTGCGCCAAGCCGACCAGCTGAACCAAGGATCGGCTGTCCGCTTCTGGGAAGCGAGGCAATGGTTCAGGCTTACCATCTACGGCGGACGTGTCGCAGGAGGGGCGCAGACACGGCGCTCAACTGCTGGCCTGGGCGTCGCGGATTGACGCAGGCCTGGATAGGGACAGGTACCCTGGGCGCCTGCCCTGGGCTAGGTTAAACGACGCCGTTGGCGTCATCAGCGTTCAAGGCCAACGCCCTTATGCACCTAGCCCAGCGCAACGCGCTGGGTCGGATGGCAAAAAGAAATTCCGCAGGCTGAAAGCCTGCCTCAAAACTTTGGTGGCAAACTTTCTGCCTTAAACGACTCTACAAATTACATGATAATTGCTGAAGATTCTCCGTTTTCGACTTCAAAGACTGTCGTCCATGCACTCATTTCCTGCGCCTGATGCTTCGCGCAGACTGCTTCAACCTCGCCCCCTTTTTTTAGGTAGTGAAGAGAAAAGGCGAACACGTCCTCAAGGTTCAAGTACCGCGCTACCAGGCGGATCGTATTTATCCGCGACCAGCCACACATTTCGAAAACGCACCGGGCCCGTGTGCCCTTGCAGGTACAGTTCTGCGCGCTCAACTTCTTCGCGGCGGCCTCCCCGCCCGGTGCCTC
>PWZW01000139.1 GCA_003567255.1 Puniceicoccaceae bacterium
AGAAAGCGTACCCTGTCGAGCGCTGAGGTCGCCGCATCTACTTCACCCTCACGTAGGAGAGCTTGCGCGTGAAAGAAATGAGCTTCTCCCTGCACGGGACGCTTCTTTGTAAAGCGTTCAATCGCCTGATAGGTCCCAGAACTCGGCGGTGTGTTGAGTTCGTCGCCTGCTGCTTTCCTGAGCGTCCTGGTGGTTTCGTCGAATTGGAGCGGCGTTTTCGTCAAAACCGCAAACAGGTAGATGCCACCGATGAGGATTAGGGCACTCCCTCCCATGCGGGTAATGCGATGGGAAAAAAATCCAGGGCTCACTTTGCGTTGCTTACGCTCCGGTTTTGCCAAGGCAAAAAAACAAATCGCCGTGGCCAGAAACCCGGTTGAGGAAATCCCCGGTCCAACTAGCAGCCCCAGAACGCATACCATACATGCCGCTATTGCGATCTGCTGGTACACGCCATGCTTACCTTTGGCGAAGGGCATGCGGCTTCGGATAAGTGCATAAAGTAAGTATCCACCGAGCAAAACGCCGACGAGGCCCAACTCTATCCAGATGCGAAGCACGCCGGGCAATGCTTGGGTGTTGAGAGGCCCTTCGGTGCCTCCGTTGAGGTGAAGCCAGAAGCTGGCGCTCCCAAGGCCCATTCCAAAAATCGGACTCTCTTGTGCCACAAAAATCACCGATTTCAGTATGGCTGCGTCCGGCCATACCCCGGCAAAGCCAGCAGAAAGGCCGAGATAGGTTAAGCTGACTCCTGTACCGATCGCCAGCACTGTGATTTGGACAAAACGCTTTGCCGGATTCGTCCGCTTGTCGGCCGTGCGTATTCCTATCCAAAGGCAAGTTCCGAGAATAAATGTTGCGAAGCCCATCCCTGTGCTTAGCTGCGAGATGGCTCCAATAATAATGACCAGGGCAGGTGCCGCGATTGAGTTCATCCCTTGGCGGTGTTTGAGGCCTTCAACAAAGACTCCCAGCGCCACGACTCCAAAGGCTGCCAGCCAAACCGCAAACAAGGTGGCACTGGGAAAGAAAGTGTAGAGGGCAGATCCCGAAACGCCGCGATGGGTCTGGCCGATCAAATTGCCAACTAAAGACCATGTGCCGAAAAAGGCTCCCACAAAAACTAGAAAGATAAGCAACTGCTTTCTGCCTTCGCGGTTGAAAGGAAAACTTCCGAAGGCGTATAAGAGACTCACTACAGCTACTAACAGCAGATAGCTTTCAAAGCCATTTCCCGGGCTTACTGAAAACTGTGGCCCGAGCGCAAATGCATACTCTTGAATCGCTTCCCGACGCCATGCGCTGAAGGGCCAAATCAAAACGGGTAGAAACGCCAGACAGCTAAACACCAAAAGCGCCCGAAGCGCATGGTCCACACCGTTTCCAAGCTTTGGAATACTTAGGCAGAAAAGCACAGCTCCGCCCCCTGCTAAAAGCCACAGGGGGAGTGCGAAGCGGTGAACTCCCCCCGCGATGAATACGAGACCGGAAAGCATTAAGATCGCGATTGCGAATCTGATCCAAATCGGTCGTTCCGTGCCTACCGTGAACGATGGCGTCGAGGAACTTCGAATTTCTTGACGCGCAACAGAGCGTATTCGAGGCTGGCCAGCTGATTTAGCTGATTTAGCTGGTTTGGATTGCGCGCTCGATCGGCGGGAGCTTCGGCTCCGGCTTTTATGATGTCTGCTCATCAATTACGGACATGGTAGGGGAAATCAATATAATGAGTTTCCAACCACGACCGTAAAAAAGGCGAAGAAAAAGTGAAGTTTCGTTGCGCGGATCACCGATCCTAATCTGCCGGAATCAAACGCACAATCCGATGAGGGTCATTCAAGACGACATAGAGCAGACCGTCAGGACCCGTTTGTACGTCTCTTATACGTCCTTCACCACGCAACAAAATCTCATCTTTCACAACATCGCCTGCTTCGATGACCAAGCGGTGGAGTTGTTGGGAGCGCAAGCCGCCCGCAAACAGATTATTCCTCCAGCCTTCAAAGACGGAATCCGTATAAAACCCTATCCCACAGACCGAAATCGAGGGTGTCCAGTGCAGCTTCGGATCTTCCATCCCCGGGGCAGACACCCGATCAGTGATTGGCGTACCGTTGTAGTTGATTCCATGCGTGACGACAGGCCATCCGTAATTTTTTCCACGGCCGATACGATTAATCTCATCTCCACCGCGGGGACCATGTTCACTCGACCAAAGCTCCTGCGTTTCCGGGTGCACGGCAAGGCCCTGCGGATTGCGGTGACCGTAGGACCAAACGCTGGAAATAGCCCCCTCTTTATCGAAGAAAGGATTGTCGCTTGGTATCCGACCATCATCATGGAGCCGGTGTATCTTCCCGTTAGGCGAACCTAAATCTTGGGAAGTTTCGGGGTCCCCCCGATCACCGGTGGCGAAATACAGATATCCATCAATAAACACAATCCGGCTGCCGAAGTGCCGACCACCACGCATAAAATGCCGGTCATCCGCACGGTATACAGTCTCGTTGTCTATCCAGCGCTGTCCATCCAAACGTCCACGGGATACCTGTGTGTGGCTACGGTTACCGTCTTGGGAGGGAGCATTATATACCAAATATATCCATCCATTTTCTGCGAAGTCTGGGTGTAGCGCAGACGCAAAAAGCCCGCCTTGCCCAGCCCTTACAGATTCCGGAATATTTTCAATTGGTTCTGAAATGTGGCCGTTTTCCAAAATCCGTAAAGTTCCTCCCAGTTCAGTTACCAGAGCCCTGTCATCCGGTAGGAAGGTTATTCCCCAAGGGAGAGAGAGGCCTTCGACAAGGGTTTCTACGGCGAAATTGTGCGCTTCCGTTTGATATACTGGAGATGTCCCCGCCTTGGAAGGTCCGGCTTCCTCTTCAAATTCCATGTGGCGCTTTTCGTTAATGAACACCACTAGTGCGCGAATCTCCTTGTCCGAAAGTACGTCTTCGAATGCCGGCATGCCCTTTTCAGGAGCTCCCTTTTTAAGATATGCTGCGAGGGCGTCATCATCGGTCCTTGGGCCGAGGGCGATCCATTCCTCAACCAGTAAACTCCCACCCATACCGCCATCAAGATTGTGACCGTGACAAAGCGCACAATGCTGACGGTAAATTTCAGCCACTTGACCCCTACCAATCGATCCCTGCCCTTGAAGGACCGGGCTTAACGTCAAGCCGATGAGAACCGAGCCGAACAAGCAGGCTAACCTGCCCGGCAAGCGCATTTTTTTACAGAGCATGGTCTAAACAAAAACGAGGAAGCCCGGCGTTCAACTCATTTCCATCGGACCTGTTTGTCATAAGCTCAAGCTAAACAAACAGACGCCTAGGCTTGAGCGCCCTTTTCTTTGAAGAATTCGTGGATGACCTGCATCTTTTTGCGTTCGATTTCTTCTTCCTTAATTTCACCTTTAGTGCGTTGGCGCTCGTTATCCGTCATCGCACGCCGCATTTTGTGCAGAGCAATGTTCTGTAACTGACGAACCCGTTCGCGGGTGATTTGGAACTTTTCTCCTACCTCCTCCAACGTCAGCGGGCGATCACCATCCAAACCAAAGCGAAGCCTTATGATTTCACCTTCACGTTCGTCCAAGTGTTCGATCATTGAACGAATGTCCATACTCAAGGACTTTTCGTGCAGATTTTCAAAAGGGGTAGGCGCATTTTCATCTCCTACCAATTCTCCAAAGCTTGTATCTTCGCCTTCACCTACAGGTGCATCCAAAGATGAAGGACGTACGCTCACTGACTTGAGGTGGGCGACCTTGTTGACCGGCATCTCCATTGCATAAGCAATTTCATCATCCGTGGGCTCGCGCTCCAGTTCATCCGCCAGTTGAGCGGTGATTTTCCGCATTTTCGCGATCTTATCAACGAGATGGACGGGCAGCCTGATAGTCTTACTTTGGTTGGCCAACGCGCGCTTAATGCTTTGTTTGATCCACCAAGCCGCATAAGTGCTGAGTTTTCCTCCCTTGGCTGGATCAAATCTTTCCACCGCTTTAACCAGACCGATGTTACCTTCACTGATGAGATCCAAAATGGGTAAGCCAAAATTGCTGTAATCGTGGGCAATCTTTACCACTAAACGCAAATTTGCAGATATCATGTGGTCACGGGCCGCTTTGCTCCCGTTCTTTATTTTGGCGGCAAGCTCGATTTCTTGCTCAGCTGTCAGAAGGGGCACTTTACCAATTTCCTGCAGATAAACTTTCATCG